>NZ_CAJE01000004.1 GCF_000308215.1 Methanomassiliicoccus luminyensis B10 | reverse complement strand
AGGAGGTGGAGGAGGCGCTCAAGGGCGATCCCCAGCACAGAACGCTCCTGGACTTCCTCCACCTGTGGAACCGCTTCGGCAGGGACAGCGTCCGCTTCGTGGAGGGCGACCCGCCCCGCCTGGTGACCCGCCTCGTCGACCCGGGACCGGCAGTGTCCCCCGTACTGGCGAAGGTCCGCAGCGCTCTGCTGATGAGCGGGACGCTGCACCCTCCGGAGATGTTCGCCGACGTCCTTGGTGCCGAGGGCGCGGTGTGCCGCCGCTATGCCTCCCCGTTCCCGCGGGAGAACCGCATGGTGCTGGCGGTGGGCGGGGTGTCCTCGCGCTTCCGCCTGCGCTGCCAGTCCATGTACGAGGCGGTGGCAAGGCAGCTGGTCCTGTGCTGCGCCGCCGTTCCCGGCAACCTCGCCGCGTTCTTCCCGTCCTACGACTTCATGACCATGGTGGAGAAGGCGCTGGACAGGAGCGCCGTCGGAAAGGAGGTGGTGGTGGAGCGGCGGGAGTTCGGGAAGAACGAGAGGGACGCGGTCGTCCATAGGCTCAGTGACGGCTCCAACCTCCTCATGGCGACGGTGAACGGCTCCTTCTCCGAGGGGGTGGACTTCAAGGCCAACCTGCTGTCCGCGGTGGTAGTGGTGGGCCTTCCCATCCCCCCGCCCTCACGGGAGGGGGAGAGCATGCTGTACTGCATGGAGAAGAAGTTCGGGCGGCGAAAGGCGGACCACTACGTGCACACCTATCCGGCCATCTCCAAGGTGCTGCAGGCGGCGGGGAGGGCCATCCGCTCGGAGACGGACCGGGCGGCCATCGTGCTCATGGACGATCGCTACCTCCTCCCGAGCATCCGAGCGGCCTTTCCCGACGACTTCGTGATCGAGCGGAGCAGGGACCTGGCAGAGGAGCTGTCGGGGTTCTTCCGGCACGATGTGCCAGTGGCGGGGCCCGCCGACGCCCCCTCCGCTCTGGATGAGGAGCCAAGGATTATCTAGGCGGAGCCGCTTCATCGCCCCCATGGAGGTCGTGCGCAGGGGGGCGGAAGCGGAGATCCGGCAGGGCACGTGGATGTGCCGTGACGTGGTGGTCAAGAGCAGGGTGCCCAAGGGGTACCGCCACCCCGACCTGGACCGGTCCCTGAGGTCCCATCGCACCCGCAACGAGGCGCGCCTGCTGCACGAGGCCAGGGAGGCAGGCGTGCCCACTCCCGTGATATACGATATCGACGTGCTCAACGCCGAACTCACCATGGAGGACGTCAAGGGCACCAGGGTGAAGGACGAGCTCGACGCGAGCTCCCCGGAACGGGTCGACGAGCTGTGCGGCGAGATAGGCAGACTTATCGCCCTGCTGCACCGCGCCGGGATCGCCCATGGCGACCTCACCACCTCGAACATGATAATGAGCGAGGGGCGGATGTGGTTCATCGACTTCTCGCTGGGAACAAGGAACGCCTCCCCGGAGGAGATGGGGGTGGACCTGCACCTGCTGAAGGAGGCGTTCCAGTCGGCGCACTCGCCCCTCCTTGGCCACTTCGACGCGATACTTGCCTCGTACCGCCGGCACTTCGACCGCGCGGACGGGACCATCAAAAAGATGAAGGAGATAGAGGGCCGGGGGCGGTACACCTGAAGATATACGCGGTCACCTCGAACCAGGGCAAGCTCAGGGAGTTCCGCTCGGTGCTGGGGCCCCTCGGCTTCGAGGTGGAGCACAGCGACGAGGATTGCGACGAGATACAGGCCGACACCTTGAGGGAGGTAGTGATCGGCTGCCTCGCCCAGCTGAAAGGGCGGGGGATCGGCGACCTCATCATCGACGACTCCGGGCTGTTCATCGACGCCCTCAAGGGGTTCCCGGGAGTATACTCCGCCTATGCCCTCAAGACCCTGGGGCTGCAGGGAGCGCTGAAGCTTATGGAGGGAGTGGATGACCGCGGCGCGCGCTTCGAGTGCTGCATCGGCGCCACCATAGGGGGCGAGGATATCATCGTCACGGGGCGTTGCGACGGCACCATCGCCCTGGCCCCGTCCGGCACGGAGGGCTTCGGCTTCGACCCCGTCTTCATCCCCTCTGGCCATTCCCAGACCTTCGCCGAAATATCAATAGAGGAGAAGAATAGTATATCCCACCGGGGGAGGGCTCTCCAAGCCTTCTCCGACGAACTTAGGAGAAGGAAGGAATGAAGCTTACAGAGAGGAAGATACTGGTCACGGGATGTGCCGGCTTCATCGCTAGCCACCTGGCAGAGGAGCTGCTGGCCAGGAACAACCGCGTAATCGGGGTGGACGATCTGTCCGCGGGGAAGCGGGAGTTCATGTCCACGATGCTGGGGAACGAGAACTTCGAGTTCATCGAGGGCGACCTCCTGAACATGGACCTGGCCCCGGCGCTTAAGGACGTGGAGGTGGTGTGCCATCTCGCGGCCAACCCGGACGTGCGCCTCGGCGCGAAGAACACTCGCATCCATTTCGAGCAGAACATCGCCGTCACCTACCGCCTCCTGGAGGCGTCCAAGGACCACGGGGTGAAGGACATTCTGTTCCCCTCCACTTCCACTATCTATGGGGAGACGGAGGTCATCCCCACGCCGGAGGACTACGGGCCCCTGGTACCCATTTCCGTCTACGGCGCATCCAAGCTGGCCTGCGAGGCCCTCATCGCCTCGTACTGCCATACCTTCGACCAGAACGCCGTGATATATCGCTTCGCCAATGTGGTGGGCACGAGGTCCACGCATAACGTCCTCCACGATTTCATCCGCAAGTTAAGGGAGGATCCCCAGAGCCTGGAGATCCTGGGGGCGGAGCCCGGCACCACCAAGTCCTACGTGCACGTCAAGGACTGCGTCAGCGGCATGGTCGCCGGCGCCGAGGGGGCGCGGGAGCAGGTGGAGATATTCAACATCGGCTCCCGGGACTGGATGACGGTGAAGGATATCGCCGACATCGTGGTGGAAGAAATGGGACTGCCCAACGTGGAGTACCGGTGGACCGGTGGGGTCAAGGGCGGCCGGGGATGGGTGGGCGACGTCAAGAAGATGCTGCTGGCGGTCGACAAGCTGGAGTCCCGCGGCTGGCAGCCTCGGCTTAGCAGCAAGGAGGCCATCCGCCGGGCCGTTCAGGAGATCCTAGCTTAGAAGGGCCACAGACCGTTGTCGTCGGCGGCGACCACGTCAAGCTTGTAGAGGTAGGGCGACTGCACGCTCCACCCCCCGTCCGCGCTGATCGGCACCGACCGCGCGGGTATGCCCCCAGCGTACTGGAATCCGGTGGTGTCCAGGACCAGCCAGAAGCCCATATCATCCTCTAGGTACGCCATCCGGTATTCCGAAACATCCATGCCGTAGAACGACGCCATGGCCTTCTCTATCTCGGCCAGCTCCTGCTCGTTCGATGCGACGAAGACCGAAGTGAAGGCGTGGTAATTGATGATGTTCACCCTGGCGTTCCCTCCCATGGCCGTGATGATGCTGGCGAGGAGGAATGACTGGTCCTCGCAGTCGCCCGTTCCGATCTCGATGGTCTCGGCGGGGCTTTGCCAGTGATCCTCAGGACCGTCCGATCGATACTCGACGTTGTCCCTGATCCACTGATAAGCCTGGGCGATCTGCAGGACGCTGTAGCCGCCGGGCTGCTCCCCCCTGACCTCGCTGACGATGGTCGCTACGGCGTCGAGGTCGATGTGCTCGTTGACCCGGTCGAAGTAGACACTGGGGTTCGAGTAGGTGGTATAACTCTCCGCCACCCCCAGCGGCTTTATGGCAATGAGCCCGATGGCGTCCCGGCTGATAGTGCCGTAGTCGTACCATTCCGTCCCGTCCTGATTGGATGCGGCCACTTTTACAATTATCTTGTAGTAATGCTTCCCTTCTTGAAGGGGGGCGCCGAAAAGGAGGAGGCCGACATCGGCCTGCTGGCCCGCGGATACGGTGACGCTGCAGTTGCGCGTGTACGTCTCTCCGGTGTCCCATTGCAGGCCCATGCCGTAGATGAACAGGCTGCCCGTGGGGTCGGAATTGGTGACCCTGAGGTCGAGGGCCCCGCCGTACCCAGCATAGACGTCAGCGGCCATGTCCCACACCAGGTTCAGAGTGTAGCCCGGAGCGGAGGCGGCGATGTCGCCGGGGAGGCCCATGTCCACCGGGGCGGCGGATATCGCGGCCGGACGGACCAGGTCGCTGGGGTCGAAACCAGCGTTCTGCCCGGACGCCAGCAGCGGGGGGAACGCGATCATGGCCAGGACCAGAGCGGTCACTGCCGTCGCGCCCACCAATAATTCGAACTTTCTCATTCGCGAGAGTGACGCTTATTCCTTTTAAATCGTTTCTGTGGCCATTATCAAAATAGATTCGCAGAGCTGGACAATGGCTGGGGAGCAAGCTTTATTCATGTGTTCATCCTTCCCCCGCTTCAACGGGTCCGTGGGGTAGCTTGGTCCATCCTTGGGGCTTTGGGAGCCTTAGACCCCGATTCAAATTCGGGCGGACCCACCACACCTTCTAGCCAGTTACTTGGTTATCTACGTAAATAACAGTGTTTTTCGCGTTATCGGTCGCCAGGGATATCGAGCCATCTCGCCCATTCAACGTCGATCATTTGTTTATGCCGCTGTCGGACCGGCCCAAGGACGATGCGGAGGTCGTCGCCATGATTCCGGAGCGTCACGGACGGGCCATCGGGGACGGCCCGCGAGAGGGTCGCGTTCAGGCCTTCAACATTGGTCTGAACGCACAAATCTCAACGACAGAGCCGCCCACGGAAACCAATTATTAGGCAGCATCGCCATCACGATGCGAATGGATGAGCTGGACCTACGAACATATCAGCTCCTGCATGCCAATGGGCGACTGACCTATCGGGAGGTGGGAGAGAAGCTGGGGATCAACACTGCCGCGGTCCATGCAAGGATCAGGCACCTTCTCGATGCGGGGATATTCACCAGGTTCACCGCCAAGCTCTCCCTGAGCTACCTCAACGGCGTGATCACCTTCCTGACCGGGGTGAGCGGGTTCAAGCCCCTGAGCCCCCACATCAATGAGCTGGTCAAGTCGGACTACATCGAGAAGGTCTTCCTGTTCGGGTCCAACCTGGTCATGCTGCGGCTGGTACTTCCCAAGTATGATGACCTGGGGCCGGCCATGGAGCACATCTGCGAGACCTTGCGGCTCCAGGACGTCCAGCTGATGCTTCCCTCCTCTATGGTCATCGGAACGGCGTCGGTGCACCCAAAGTACGTGGGGGATAGGGAACTGACCCTCCTTGACTACAAGATCGTGAACGCCCTGCACGACGATTCCAGGAGACCCCTGATCGGAGTGGCCGAGGAGCTCCAGTGCTCAGTGAAGACAGTGAAGAGCCGCCTGGACCACATGATAGAGGTCGGCGCGATCGAGTTCAGCGCCGACTGGAGGCTGGAAAGGTCCTCGGGGATACCGTCGGTGGTCATGGTGGACTTTCAGCCGGGGACCAGCAAGACCGAGCTGGTCAACACCCTAAGGTGCCGGTTCGGCCCTCACATCATCACCACGGCCCAGTACAGCAACAGGCCGGACTTCATGTCCGCCAACTGCTGGTTCCCCACCATGGAGGAGCATGGCATATTCATGCGCACCCTGGAGGGCATGGACAGCGTCAGGACGGCCAATTCCAGGATAATTCAGAGCACGCAGATCTACGAGACGTGGCGGGACAAGCTGCTGCAGATAAGGGCAGGAGCCAGAGGGGACGTCGATAGGCGATTGTCGAGATGATATTGCCTTTTTATTCACTTCGAAGTTAGAAAACGGGAAGAAAAAAGGCGCGGTCGGACCAAAAAATGAGGCTGCTCGCGAACACGGGCATATAAGCGTTCATGGTGGTCCCCAGACCATGAGCGAACTGCTAACGAGCCTCGCCATACTGTTGCTGATCGTTGCCCCCGCCATCGGCGGCCTTGCCTGTCTGGTCCTGGGAAAGCTAAAGCCCATCGGGAAGGTGGTAGCGGCGACATCGGCGGTCCTGTTCGTGGCCGTGGCATTCTTGGCATTCAAGGTGATCACGGACGGTCCCGTAACGATAATGTCCGCAGACCTCCCGGGGCTGGGGGCGCTGGTCCTGGCCATCGACCTCGTCCTCATGGCGGTCTTCGCTGTCGTCGCCTGGCGGGCCCGAAATGTACTAATGGGCGCCTTCGTGGCGGTCCAGCTCGTCACCCTGCTCCTCCTGGAGTCCGGCCTGCACGACCAGGCCGGGATGGCCATATTGATCGACCAGCTCAGCGTGCTGGTGGCCCTGATAACCTCGGTCATCGGCTCCATCATATGCCTCTATGCCGTGAAATACATGGAGCATTATCGGGACCACGGCCGCTTCTTCGCCGTCATGCTCCTCTTCCTGGGGGCCATGAACGGCGCGGTCTTCTCCAATGACCTGGTGTGGCTGTTCATGTTCTGGGAGGTCACCACGCTGTGCTCATTCCTGCTCATAGGGCACACCCGGACCGAGCAGGCCAGGGCCTCGGCCCTCACCGCCGCCCTCTACACCCTGGGAGGCGGGGCGGCGCTGGTCCTCGGGGCGGCGCTGTGCTCCCACTACTTCGGGACCACCTACCTGGACCAGCTGCCCGCGGGCGAGGGGATCGCCGGGCTGGCCCTGCTGCCCCTGGCCCTCCTGGCCCTGGCGGCGTTCACCAAGTCGGCCCAGGTGCCGTTCCAGAAGTGGCTCCTGGGAGCGATGGTGGCGCCGACCCCGGTCTCGGCGCTGCTGCACTCCGCCACAATGGTCAACCTGGGGGTCTACCTGCTCCTCCGCCTTTCCCCGAGCCTCAGCGGCACGGGATACCTGGTGAGCATCATGGGCCTCGTCGGGGCGGCCTCGTTCCTGATCACCGCGGTGCTGGCAATGACCCAGAGCAACGCCAAGAGGATCCTCGCCTATTCTACCGTCGGCAACCTGGGCCTGATCGTCGCCTGCGTGGGCCTGGACTCGTCGCTGGCCCTTACCGCCGGGATGCTCTTCCTGCTGTACCACGCGATATCCAAGGCCCTCCTGTTCATGTCCGTAGGGGTTGCCAAAGAGGAGCTCGGTTCGGAGGACATCGAGGCCATGGAAGGGCTTAGGGACACTCTGCCGGCGGTGGCGGCCGGCATCTTCGTGGGAGTGTTCATGATGGTCCTTCCCCCGTTCGGGATGTTCGCCTCGAAGTGGCTGCTGAGCGAGGCCGTCGCATCCGCTCCGGTCCTGGCGCTGCTCCTGGTCATAGGGTTCGGGGCCACCGTAGTGTACTATGCCAAGTGGCTGGGAAAAGTGCTCACGGCCGGTGCTGGGAAGGGGTCTTCGGACCGGGGTCGCCTTCCCCGCCGATACATCGCCGCGCTGGGAGCTACGGCGCTGATAGGGGTCGCCGCGACCGCGTTGATAGGTGCGGTGGTGGAGTACCTCGCCAGCCCCTTCGTCTCCTCGGTGTTCGAGATCCAGATCGCCGCGGGACCGGGGGGCCTGGAGACCCCCCAGGGGGCCCTGCCCATATTCCTGCTGATGATCATGGCCGCGGTCATGGCCGTCCTCTTCCTCCGTCGCCGCCGGGAGCGCCAGAATGACCCCATCGACGTCTACACCTGCGGCGAGGGCGGCGAGACCAGGACCGGCTCGTTCTATTTCTGGTCAGAGGCCAGGGTCGCCAGGCTGACCCGGCAGGGCAACCTGGTGGCCGCCGTCATGCTCCTGGCCATGACGGCGGTCCCCCTTCTTGAGGAAGTGATCGGATGACGGGCGTAGGAGAGCTGGTCGCGTCGGTGGTCCTGTGGGCCGCCATTCCCGTCCTGATAGGCCTCCTGCTGGGGCTGGACAGGCTCATCACCGCCCGACTGCAGGGGAGGAAGGGGCCCTCCGTGACGCAGCCGCTGAGGGACCTCTACAAGCTCTTGAGGAAGCAGGGAGGCCGGGTGCACGCGTCGCAGGCGGCCTTCGCCCTCTTGTCCCTGGTGCTCCAGGCCGTCGCCGCGCTGCTGCTCGTCACCGGGGGCGATGCCCTGGCGGCGCTCCTGATCTCGGGAGCTGGCTCCTTCGTCATGGTACTGGGGGCCTTCGCGGTCCCCTCCCCATACTCCCACCTGGGGGCGCACCGGGAGATGGTGCAGATCCTGACCATCGAGCCGGTGCTGCTGTTCGCGGTGCTCGCCCTGGGGTACGTCAACGGGTCGTTCCTGGCCTCGGAGATGGGTGACCTGATGGTCGCCGCGCTGCCCCTGGCGCCGGTGGCGATGGTCCCGGCGTTCCTGATCCGCCTGGAGAAATCACCCTACGACATAGCTACCGCCCACTCCGAGGTGGTGGCCGGCCCGTATATCGAGTACTCCGGCCGGGCCTTGGGCATCACCAAGCTGGCGCACTGGTTCGAGCTGGCGGTGCTGTTCGGGATACTGCTCCTGTTCTTCAACCAGCCCGACCCGCTGGTGGACGGGGCAGTGAAGGTAGCGGTCGTTGTGGCCATGGTGCTCGCGACGGCATTGATCGATAACGTGACCGCCCGGTCGACCAGATGGGGGATGCTGAAGCTAGCGCTCCCGTTCGGTATCGCCCTGGTGGCGCTCAACCTGGCGGTGGTGCACCTGATCGAGGGAGGGATGATATGATGATCACAAGCAGAGAAGCCCGCTCGCCGTGGATACTGCATTTCGACACCGGGTCCTGCAACGGCTGCGATATCGAGATATGGGCGCTGCTGACGCCCCGATACGACATCGAGAGGTTCGGCATGCTCAACAAGGGCAACCCCAAGCACGCCGATGTGCTGCTGGTCACGGGCCCGGTGAACAAGAAGAGCGCCGAGAGGCTGCGCCGGCTGTACGAGCAGATGCCCGACCCCAAGGTCGTGGTGGCGTGCGGGAACTGCGCCTCCACCGGGGCGCCCTTCGCGGACTGCTACAACGTGTGCGGCGGGGTCGACCAGGTCATCCCCGTGGACATCTACGTCCCCGGCTGCGCCGCCCGCCCAGAGGCATTGATCGACGGAGTGGTGGCAGCGCTGGCGAAGTGGAGGGAACGTAACGAGACAAATGAGGAGGTCAAGGCATGAACGGACACGCGAACTCACAGGCGATATCACAGATACGGGAGATGGCCGCACAGGCGGAGACAAGGCTGGTGACCATCGTGGCCAGCGAGGTAGGCGAGGGCGAGCTCGAGCTCATATACGTGCTCGACCGCGACGGCGGGCTGGAAATGGTCCGGTCAAGGTCCGGGATCGATGACGAACTGGAGAGCCTCTCCCCTCTGTTCCTGGGGGCCGAGAAC
This sequence comes from Methanomassiliicoccus luminyensis B10, assembly GCF_000308215.1. Classification (NCBI taxonomy): domain Archaea; kingdom Methanobacteriati; phylum Thermoplasmatota; class Thermoplasmata; order Methanomassiliicoccales; family Methanomassiliicoccaceae; genus Methanomassiliicoccus; species Methanomassiliicoccus luminyensis. The sequence continues at coordinate 158,262 of NZ_CAJE01000004.1, read as the reverse complement.
CTGGAGCGGGAGATCATCGACCTGCTGGGAGCGAGGTTCGAGGGACTTGAGGGCGGCTTCCTGCTGATGCCCGGAGGCCCGACCGCCCCGCTGCGGCGCGCCCCCACGGAGGGATGAGCCATGTCCAAATCGACGCTGATACCGTTCGGCCCCCAGCACCCCGTGTTCCTGGAACCCATCAACCTCCAGCTGGAGCTGGACGAGGAACGGGTGGTCGGGGCGTCACTTAACTTCGGCTACGCCCACCGGGGGATGGAGAAGGCCATGGCCGCCGATTTCAGGCGGAGCATCTACCTGAGCGAGCGCATCTGCGGCATCTGCTCGTTCTATCACACCTCGGCTTACTGCCAGGGAATGGAGGCAATATTCAACGTGGTGCCGCCGGAGAGGGCGAAGCATGTCCGGATCGTCATGATGGAGCTGCAGCGCCTGACCTCCCACCTCCTGGCGCTGGGCCACACCGCCGAGGCCATCGGGTACGAGAGCCTCTTCATGCAGTGCTTCCGCGAACGCGAGAGGATCATGAGGCTGGTGAACAGCATTTCGGGCAACCGGGTCCACTACAGCATGAACACCATCGGAGGGGTCCGCGGTGACATCTCCCCCGAGCAGGGGAAGGAGGTGCTGAAGGCCCTGGACGATCTTGAATCGGGGTTCGCTGACCTGGCCGCGGTCTTCCACAGGGACGGCACCATCCGCAGGAGGATGGCAGGGGTAGGGGTGCTTGGCGCCGACCAGGCCAGGAGCTACGGGGTGGTAGGTCCGGTGGCACGGGCCAGCGGACTGCGCCAGGACCTCCGCCTGCTCTACTATGAGGACCTTGACTTCCGCCCCGTGGTCAGGGAGGAGGGCGATGCCTACGCCCGCACCTTGGTCAGGGTGGACGAGATAACGCAGTCCATCGAGCTGGTCCGCCAGGCCCTGGGACGGATGCCGGAGGGCCCCCTCCTGGCCCTGGTCAAGGGTAACCCCCCGCCGGGGGAATCCTTCACCCGCCTGGAGGCACCCCGGGGCGAGATGTTGTACTACATCCTGGCCAAAGGGAAGACCGAGCTGGAGAGGATAAAGATGAAGACCCCCACATTCATGAACGCGGCCGCCTTGAAGGCAATGGTGCCGGGGTGCGAGGTCGCGGACATCCCTACCATCACGGTGTCGGTGGACCCGTGCATATGCTGCACGGAGAGGTGATCTCATGAGCATGATGTCGATCGTGATCAAGAACCTCTTTTCGCGGCCGGACACGGTCCCTTACCCTGCCGCCCCGGCGGACCTTCCGGACAGCAACAGGGGAGGCGTCAGGTGGGACATGTCCAAGTGCTCCCTGTGCGGCCTATGCGCCAAGCGCTGCCCCACCCTGGCGGTGGCCGTGGACAAGAAGGCCGCCACCATAGAGCTGCAGGTGTTCCGCTGCATCGCCTGCGGGGTGTGCGTGGACATCTGCCCCCAGGACGCCATCGAAATGGTCCCGGAGTATTCCAGGCCGGGGCCGGCAAAGGATGTCAGGAAGTACCGGAAGGAGCCCACCTCAGCCGATAGGCCGACAGATAGATGACGGCGAGTACCACGCTGACGATGCCCATGACGGCGAACAGCCCGCTGTATGATCCTGTGATCCCATAGAGCGGGACCGCCGCCAAGGACGACAGGAACTGGCCCATATAGAGGCACATGCTGTACACGCCCATCACCTTGCCGAGGGTCGACAGAGGCACCGCGCTGGCGATCCAGTTGGCGAACGTGGGCATGGCCAGCCCCATCCCGAACCCGCATATTACCATGGCAACAACGAGCAGCGCCATGTTGTCGGAGGTACCCACGAGCACGAGGCCCCCGCCGATGATGGTGAACGCGATGGCGATGCCGGCCATCTGGTGAAATCTTCCGATGATCCTCCAATAGAAGAAGCCGGAGACAGCGGATATCAGCCCCATCGCTCCGAGGAGGATGCCGGCCAGGGCCGAAGAGCCAGGCGCCATCTCCGAGACCAGGTAGGGGATCTTCGTCGGGAGAAGGAAGGTTATCAGCTCGATCAGGAATATGCCCGCGCAGCATGCCAGGACGATCGGCCCGTTGAGCTTCTGGGGGCCGTGGGAGCCTCCTGGCGCAGTACCCTGCCGGGACGGCTCCTTCATTGTGAAGACGACCCCCACCAGGAACACCATCCCCAGAGAGTAGATGAGAAAAGGCATCCTCCAGTTGATGCCGGCCAAGGCCCCTCCGGATGTTTCCAGAGCGAGGACCCCCAACCCCATCGCGGCCGACTGCATCCCCAGCACCTTGGTCCGCTGGGTGCCGTGATAGTATAGTATGATGAGCGAAGTGGTGGTGGTCATTATCCCCGCGAGGGCAAGGCCGAGGAACGCGCGGCCCACCAGTATGCTGGTCATAGAATCGAGGAAGAACCCCGACACCCCGGCCGCGGAGAACAGGAACAGGGACGCCAGCAGGACCTTCACGTTGCCGAAGCGGTCGGCCAACGAGCCGATGAAGAAGCCGACGAACGCTATCACCAGCGAGGGGAGGGTGATGATCAGCGAGACCGTCGCCTCGGAGGTGCCCGGGAACGCCTCGCTGATCAGAGGCAGCGCCGGCGCCACCGCCGCCCCGCCCATCAGCACGAGCATCGATGAAAGGAGAATGAACACCAGAGTGAGCTTGGTAGGGACGAACGGTTCCTTATCCATGTGAGGAGGGCGCAAAGTGAGGACCTTATTTCAAACTATGCTTACGGGCGTGCCCCCAAGATAGGGCGCTCATCGTTCCGGGCAGATCGACCGGACCATGCGCTCCCGACGTTCGGACATTGACACACTATAGCGTGAGCCGAGCTATCATGTAGCACGTTGTTAAATAGAAGCCACTGCATATCCGGCGGCACAACTGATACAACGGGATGTGGACGATGTTCGGCATCGAGGACCCCTTCATCATACTTGGCTACGCACTTTCGATAGGCTTCGCCATATTGTGTATCGCGTACGGCTGGCTGAAGAGGAACGAGGGAGAGGGGAGCAATGGTTGACACTACCGTGTTCGCGATCTGCGCCATCGTGTACCTCGGTGTCACCATGTACCTAGGATACCTGGGATACAAGCAGACCAAAGGGGCCGACGACTACATGGTCGCCGGCAGGAAGGTGCATCCCTGGATCATCGGCATTTCTTACGGGGCCACCTTCATCAGCACCTCCGCCATTGTCGGCTTCGGCGGCATAGGCGCGATGTACGGCCTGGGCGTCATCTGGCTGACGGTCCTCAATATCGGCCTGGGAATCCTGGTCGCGTTCATCCTCTATGGGAAGAGGACCAGAAGGATCGGCCAGCAGCTCAAGGCCGTTACTTTCCCGGACCTACTGGGCAAAAGGTTCAACTCCCCGTTCATGCAGTACGCCACCGGCATCCTGATCCTCATCGCCATGCCGCTCTATTGTGCGGCCATCATCATCGGCGGGGCATGGTTCATCCACACCACCTTCGGGCTTGACTACGGCCTCTCACTGGTAGGCTTTGCCGCCATCACCGCGCTGTACGTCGTCTTCGGCGGGCTCATCGCGGTCCTGTACACCGACGCGATGCAGGGCCTGCTCATGCTGGTGGGCATGACCGTGCTCCTGGTCCTCACCTTCCTGGCCGTGGGAGGGGTGGGCGAGGGCTTCACCGCCCTGTCCAATCTCTCCCCGCAGATCCCTGACAACCTGCAGGCGGGAGGGCTGTATGACTGGACCGCCATGCCTGCCGCCGGGTCCACCATATGGCTGACCCTGGTGACCACCATGGTGATGGGGGTGGGCATAGGCGTTCTGGCCCAGCCGCAGCTCAGCGTCAGGTTCCTGACCGCCAAGGACGACCGGTCCCTCAACCGGGCGATAGCGGTCGGCGGTCCCTTCCTGCTGATGATGACAGGCGTCGCGTTCACCGTGGGGCCGCTGACCAACGTGTGGTTCTGGAATGAGCAGGGGCAATTGGCCGTTGCGGCTGCCGGCGGAAACGTTGACAACGTCATTCCCCTGTTCATCAACTCGGCCACTCCGGACCTGTTCGTAGTGATGTTCCTCCTGGTGCTCCTGGCCGCGGCGATGTCCACCCTTAGCGGCATCTTCCATACTATGGGCACCACCGCCGGGTACGATCTGTACCGGCATATCGCTAAGAAAGACCAGCCGTCCAAGAAGGTGACGCAGATAGCCACCTGCGTGATGATCGTGGCCTCGGTAGCGCTCGCCTTCGTCATGCCGGCCAACATCATCGCCCGCGCGACGGCCATGTTCATGGGGCTGTGCGCCTGCGCGTTCCTGCCTGCGCTCACCTATGCGCTGTACAGCAAGAGGCCGGCGGCGCTCCCGGCCAAGCTCAGCCTTTCCGTCGGCGCCATATCCTGGTTCCTGTGGACGGTGTTCGTGCACGCCGCGGAGGCGGGGCCGTTGGGCATATGCCAGGCCCTGTTCGGGCAGGTGACCCTCCTGGGCGCACCGTTCAACGTCATCGACCCCCTGATCATCGGTCTTCCCCTGGCCATCATCGCGCTGGTGGTCGGGATCGCACTGAGCACTGAGGCCAGGGAAAGGGCGACCGAGCCGGAGACGGCTTGAACGGGTCCCCCAGGGACCGCTTCCCGGAAGTGGTGGGCGGTCAAACCCTTTCAGACCATTTTTCACGGGTCGCGTGAGCGTTCCTGCCAGCTTTTCCCTGCTAACGCTCCAGCTCCAGCTGGTAGAACTCCGGGAAGCTCCATCTCCTGACCTCTTTGAAGGGGGCGAAAGCAGCCAGCATCTCCTCCTCGCTCATTCGATCGTGAAGAGGAGGACCGAAACTGGTCTCCTTCTTGGGGAAATCGACAATGGTGAGCTTGCCGCCCTTCTTCAGGCAGCGGCGCAGCTCGGACACCAGCAGGGGCTTGTCCTCGACCTCGTGGGCGACGTTGACCAGGATGGCGCGGTCGAGCGAGGAGCCCTCGAACGGCAGCTTGGGCAGCTCGGCCTTGACCGCCTCTATCTTCCCCTTCACCTCGAATGGAGCGTTGGCCATGATCTCATCTAGCATGTCCTGCTGGGCGTCCAGCGCGAACACCTTCCCCACGCGGCTAGCTAGAGGGATGGAGATGTAACCAATGCCGGCCCCGAGGTCGGCGACCACCTCGTTCGGCGAGGGGGCCATTCTCTCGATTATGCCTTCGGCCGGCTGCCTCTTCCGGCGGTTCTCGTCGTTCAGGCGCTTCCTCCCTTCTGCGGGGAACCTATGTCCTGCCATGCTTATCCTCCAATACTGCCTTCGTCACCTTCAGCGCCCCCCCGTCCCTGGCGATCTCGGTCTCCGCCTCAACGATCCGCAGGGCCTTGCGGTGCATGGGGGAATCGAGCGTCAGCGTTTCGTACTCCCCGCCCTCCCCGGCTACGTTCATCCCGTAGCGTCCGGACAGCTGCCTAAGCTCGGCGAGCGAGGCGAGGTCGATCTCCCGGCCCAGCCATGACGGCCCCAGCCCTTCGGCCGCCACCGTTACCAGCGCCGCCCTTATCCCGGCGCTGATCAGCTCCTCCATGAGCATGGACTGGTCCTTCCGCCACAGCGGGGAGAAGACGCGGAGGCCCAGGGGATCGCACACGTGGTTGATGCGGTCCCACTGATAGTCAGAGGCTATGGCCCCGGTGACCACTCCCTCCACATCGAGCCCGGAAAGCACCTCCGCCAGGGCCCTCAGGTCATCCTTCTCCTCGCCCGAACTTCCCACCGTGACCAGCTCCTTCCCCATGGCCGCGGCCATGAGGGGCACCAGGGCCAGGTTGGGAGTGTGGAACACCCAGGAATGGGGGTCCCGGGGCATCACGCTCACCAGGAGGTCGACGGCGTGGCCCTGCTGCTCCATCAGGTAGGCGGCGAAGGTGGAGTCCTTACCTCCAGAATACAGGGCGGCTAGGCGCATGAACGGTAATCATGACCTCCTGACTTAAGGCTTGACCCGTCCCCGCATCAGCATTATCTACCGCAGATTGCCATGGACCCGCCATGTACTGCCCCCGATGCGACCGGACCATCAAGAAGGACGACCTGGACCAGCTGAACCAGGAGCTCAAGAAGAAGTTCGACGTTGATTCCTTGGAGAGGGGCAACTGCCCGGTGTGCGGGACCGCCCTCATCGACCGGTCAAAGGTGCCGGCCAAGAAGGAGCTGCGCTGATGCGCCTCGACTCCCTGTCGTCCGTCGAGTTCAAGACGGCCATGAAGAAGAAGCCCATCGTGTTCCTGCCCATCGGCGGGACGGAGGCGCACGGGTACCACCTCCCCCTGTGCACCGACTCGGTGCAGCCAGAGTACGTCGCCGACCTAGTCTCCGACAGGGTCGGGGGCCTGGTGGCCCCGCCCCTGCGCTACGCGTTCCATTCATCCACCAAGAACATGCCCGGGACCATCGGCCTGAGCTTTGAGACCACCGTACTGGTGACCAGGGACATCATGGAATCCCTGATCGCGAACGGCGTGGACAAGCTCGTGGTCATCAGCGGCCACGCCGGCTCGTCGCATATGAACGCTCTGCGGCAAGCGTGCGCCGAGATCGCGGAGCGGCATGACGTCAAGCTCATGCTGCTGACGGACTATGATCTGGCCAAGCAGTTCCCCATCGACCAGAAGGGCGACGGGCACGGCGGCAAGCTCGAAACGTCACGCATGATGGACATCGCCCCGGAGCTGGTCAAGAAGGCCAAGAAGGCGGGAAGGTACGTCAGCCAGGGGTACATGATAGTGCGCGACCCCGAGCGGTCCATGCCTGACGGCTTCGTCGGCGACGCTCCCCGCGCCACCGCCGAGCTGGGCCGGGAGTTAAATTCATACATCATCGACCGGTTGACCGACGAGGTAAGAAGCTCCTTCGAGGTAAAGAAATGAGCGAAAAGAAGCTGCAGGCCGCCCGCAAGGCGGTGGAGTTCGTGAAGGACGGCATGGTCCTGGGCCTCGGCACCGGTTCGACCACCCGTCTGGCGGTGGACGAGATCGGAAAGCTGGTCGCCAGCGGCTACAAGCTGGTCGGCATACCGACATCCATAGAGACGGAGAAGCAGGCCCGGTCGCTGGGAATACCCCTGACCACCCTGGACCAGGTGAAAGAGATCGACCTGACCATAGACGGCGCGGACGAGGTGGATCCCCGGTTCCGGCTCATCAAGGGACTGGGCGGGGCGCTGCTGCGCGAGAAGATCGTTGCATACCATTCCAAGGAAGAGATAATCATCGTGGACGATTCCAAGATGGTCGACCAGCTGGGCGTCAAGACCCCCCTTCCGATAGAGGTCATCCCGTTCAGCCACGTGCGCACCAAGGAAGCGATCGAAGCGCTGGGCTGCGTGGCCTCGCTAAGGGGAGGGGACAGGCCCTTCGTCACCGACAACGGCAACTACATCTACGACTGCAAGTTCAAGGTCATCAGCGAACCTGAGAAGATAGAGAGGGATCTCAACTCCATCCCCGGGGTCGTGGAGAACGGCCTATTCATAGGACTAGCTAGCCGCGTTGTGGTGGGGACGGAGAAAGGGGCCGTGGTGAAGGAGAGGGCCTAGGCCGTTACTGCGCCACGGCCTGTTTCAGGGCCTTGACGTTGTTCTCGATCTCCTCGATCCGCTTTTTCTCTTCCTTCTCGATGGTCTCGACAATCTTGTCAAAGGGCAGGGCCAGCTTGTACGAGTGTACGGGCCTTCCCTTCCCTTCCTTCTTTATGTCCCTCTTGATCACCCATTTCCGCCGGCGCAGCTCCTGCATGGCGATAGAAACCTCTGGTTGCCTGAGCGCTGTGGAGATCTCGATCTCGACCGAAGTGGTCTCCTCCTTCTTGCGCAGGAACACCAGCGTCTTGGCGACGTTTTTCGGCATGTCCGTGCGCATCAGCAGCTTCACCAGGGTCTCGTCCTTTTTTGTGAATCCTCTCTCATTCATAATTTATCTTAAGCAATTATTAATGGCACCATATATATCACTTTCTATTTCAGCCTATGAACGCCCATAATGATGTGGTCCAGTACCTTTTTTTCCCTTTGTTCCAGGTTTTGTTAACTTTTTTTACGAACGGAAGAATTCTCAGCCACTTTAGTAATATGTATTCAAATCATTAATATATTAATTGAGCGTCAGGGACCCCCTTTTTCGGATGCTCCCGCCCCTCGGGCACGGTGCCAGAACTCGCTGTCGGCCCCCGGCGGAACGCACCTCGCGGGACGTTCCCGAAACATGCTCAAAATGATATAGCCAGATGTCCGATGCTTGCGGTACGTGAGACTGCTAATACTTTAAATATTAATTGCGTATTAGCGTAACTTACTTCGTAAAGGGTGTTAGTAATGAAGATGCCTCACACGATCAAAACCTACTGTCCCAAGTGCAAATCTCACACCGACCATGAGGTAGAAAGGGTCAAAAAGAAGAAGGCCAGTGAGCTCAAATGGGGTCAGAGGCGTTTCAGGCGCGCGACCTCCGGCTACGGCGGATTCCCCAGGCCCAAGCCCGAGGGGAGGGAGAAGCCCACCAAGAGGGTCAACCTCAGGTACAGGTGCAAGACCTGCAAGAAGGCCCACCAGAGGCCCTGCTTCAGAGCAAAGAAGTTCGAACTGGAGGAGTGATCACTATGTCAGAAGCTAAGACTGGTAAGTTCATCAAGGTGAAGTGCCCCGACTGTGCGAACGAACAGATCACATTCAAGAACCCGGCGGTCAACGTGACCTGCAACGTATGCGGGTCCACCCTCGTTAAGACCAGGGGCGGCGCGGGCGAGCTGCGCGGCAAGCTGGTCGAGGTGGTTGATTAAACATGGCCCGCCAAAGCGACTTCCCCGAGGAGGGCGAGCTGGTCGTCTGCACTGTCCAGAGCGTCAAGAACTTCGGGGCGTTCGTCTCGCTCGACGAGTACGATGCCAAGGAAGGCTTCATCCACATCAGGGATGTCGCTACCGGATGGGTCAAGTACATCAGGGACTACGTAAGAGAAGGGCAGAAGATCGTGTGCAAGGTCCTGGGCGTCGACTCGTCCAAGGGCCACATCGACCTTTCCCTCAAATCGGTGAACGAACACCAGAAGAGGGAGAAGATCCAGCAGTGGAAGAACGAGAACAAGGCCGACAAGCTCATTGAGATCGTGGCCGAGCGCCTGGGCAAGACCAAGGATGCGAGCTACGAGGAGTTCGGCTACGCGCTGATGGACAGCTTCGGTACCCTGTATGGGGCGTTCGAGCAGGTGGCCACCACCCCCGCCTCTCTGCAGGAAGAGGGTTTCGAAGGCCCCTGGACCAAGACCTTCATCGAGGTGGCGAAAGAGAACGTCACCCCCTCGTATGTGCAGATCGACGGCATGCTGGAGATGACCTGTCCCCTGCCGGACGGCGTGGACCACATCAAGGATGCGCTCATCGCCGGGATCGTATCGAGCAAGGAGCAGGTCAAGATCCAGTACATCGGCGCACCCAAGTACCGCGTGGTAGTGTCGGCCCCCGACTACAAGGCCGCCGAAGAGGAGATGAAGGCCGTTACGACCAACATCATCTCCAACCTCCAGTCATGCGGTGGCAAGGCGGTCTTCCACCGCGAGGCAAAATGAAGGATATTATAGTCGTAACCTCATGCGATAGCACCCCCATACTAGGATATGGCACGCTGGCCGGTCACATGGGAAAGGTTAAAACATGAGAACATCACTAAGAAAGTGTCCAAAATGCGTTGAATATACTCTGCTGGACCAGTGCGGTCGCTGCGGGTGTACTACGGACATGCCCATACCCCCCAGGTATTCTCCTGAGGACCGGTATGGCGAATACAGACGAAGATTGAGGAAGGAGCGTGGCGACTATGGAAAAGATCAAGACCATCATCCATGAGGAACCGGTTTTAAAGGGCCCCATCCTGATCGAGGGGCTCCCCGGGGTGGGCAACGTGGGCAAGCTGGCCGCGGAGCACCTCCTCGATCAGCTCAAGGCCAAGAAGTTCGCGGACATCTACTCGGCCTATTTCCCGCCCCAGGTCATCGTTGACGAGGACGGCGTGACCAAGCTGGTCAACAATGAGCTTTATTACTCACAGGCCGACGGCAAGCACCCTGACCTCATCATCCTGATCGGGGACTATCAGGGCCTCACCCCCGAGGGCCAGTACGACCTCTCGGACCACGTTCTCCAACTGTGCCAAAAGTACGGGGTGGACACCATATTCACCCTTGGCGGCTACGGGGTCGGCAAGATGGTGGAGCAGCCCCGCGTTCTCGGCGCGGCCACCACCAAGGAGCTGGTGGATGATATGAAGACCAAGGGGGTCATATTCTCCAAGGGAGAGCCCGGGTCCGGCATCGTGGGGGCGAGCGGCCTGCTGCTCGGCCTCGGCAAGGTCTATGGGATCAAGGCGGTGTGCCTTATGGGCGAGACCTCCGGCTACTTCGTTGACCCCAAGGGGGCCGAGGCGGTGCTGCGCATCCTGGCCGCCATACTCAACGTGGAGATCGACTTCTCCGAGCTGGTCAGCAAGGCCGAGCAGATCGACCTCATAACCTCCAAGCTCAAGGAGATCGAAAGCCCTGTGGAGCCTCGGAAGGAAGACCTCGGCTACATCGGCTGAACGACCCAAACCCTTTCAGCAATTCCCCTTTCGGATAAAAAAAGAAAAAATAGAAGGGGGAGGATTTTAGGCAAGCGTTTGAATGTGCATCCCATCCCATTCTTTGCAGGCCCTACTTCCTTAGATATTCAGACTCGAACACTTCCATGGCGGCGAGGGTCTTTTCTGCCTCCTCCATCTTCTTGACCTTGTCCATTACGACATCCACACGCTCGTAGATGAAGTCCCGGATCGCTGCGCGTATCGCCTCGGACCGTGAGGGGAAATCGTCCACCTTCACCAGGAAGTCCAACGCACGAACGTAGCGCTCGGGAAGACGTATCGTCACCTTCTCCAATTCTGGCTCTTCCATCCTCGCACCATGTGACGGGAGAGGTCGGATAGACCTCTTTTGTCCGACAATGTATTGCATAATATAGTATTTATATATAACTAGATAAGTCAAACTTTACGGGACGACCCGTCCACCTGGCGAGACCGCTGCTGGCATGGGTCCGAGGTCGGGACCGCTTTGGGCGAAGGTCTAAATATGGTATCCGTAATTAGGAGAGTGCGCCCCGACTTAGCTCAGTCTGGCTAGAGCGGCTGACTGTAGTGGGTTCCCGGTTTTTCCGGTATCACAGCCGCCGATATCAGCAGGCCCCCGGTTCAAATCCGGGAGTCGGGACCATAATTCTCCACCAAAATGTACGATCTGACCTTGGCTAGCAGGTCCGGCATCCTTACTGGCTTGGATAGGACCTCCTTTGCCCCCGCCCGCATCATCTCCTCGCCCTTCACCGAGGCGAAGGCGCTGACGCCGATCACCACAGCGCGGGGATCCATCTTCAATATCTCCCTGGTCGCCTCTATGCCGTCCATCTCCGGCATCAGTATGTCCATGAGCACCAGCTGGGGCCTTCGCTCCGCATACAGCTGCACCGCGCGGAGGCCGTTCTCAGCCTCCACTACGTCATACCCTTCCAGCATCTCCCTGAGGACTTCGCGTATGAAGTCGTCGTCATCCGCGATCAGGATCAGGGGTCGCATCCATGGTAGATTGGGAAGATTTTGGCTTAAACATTGCTAGATAGCCTGTCCAGCGCCGTCTGGACGTGCCCATCGCCCCTGTGCACCACCGCCTTAGGCCAGGTCCGCAATTGTGTTATATATCCCCGGCTCCCACGAGACAAACATTGCGGCGTGGGCGGGCGATCGGGGTCGCCTCACGTGGGGCCGCGGTTGGAAGGGGGATCACAATGGCAGAGAGGACCGCAGACGTCATCAGGGACCGGGACAAGGAGGAGCTCCGCCTGCTCTGGATGACGTTCATGCTATCCTCCGACATCATACTGGTCCATGAGCTGGATGGACAGATAATCGACTCGAACCCCACAGCCCAGGAGAGCCTTGGCTACAGCGCGGAGGAACTGGAGACCATGAGGATCAAGGACTTCGCTCTGATCGCCCCTTCGGAGTGGGAACACCGGAGAAAGTTCTTGGAGGAGGGAGGCGTGCTGAAGCACCGGACCGTCGACCGCCGCAAGGACGGCTCCACTTTCGAAGTGGAGGTGACCTCCAGGAAAGTGGAGGTAGGCGGGAGGAGCGTTGTCGTGGGGGTGGGGAGGGACATCACCGGCGAGCGTCTGGCAGAGATGATGAACCAGTCCCTGAACAGCATCGGCGCTGCCCTCAGCTCCTCCCTGGACCACGAAGGCATCCTCAAACTGGTCATCTCCACCGCTCGGAAGGCCATGGGAGCGGACGCCGCCGTGATCTACACGACGGGTGATGGGGGGTGGGTGCCGCGCTACGCTGACGGCCTTCCCCCGGAGCCTGAGAAGAAGGCATACGGCAAGAGCGAGATGAGAATATTCGAGATGGTGGAGAGGAAAGGCTCGGCAGTGGTGATCAATGATGTACTAAGCGACCCGCGCATTGACGCCAAGGCCGTCAAGCGCCGCTCCCTGCGCTCCATGATCGTCGCGCCTCTCAGGGCCAGAGGGCAGCTGGTTGGCATGATGTCCTTTGAGTGCCACCACCGCCAGGGGTCGTTCAACGACGCCCACATCGACTTCGCCAACACGCTCTCGAACTCGATATCCCTGTTCCTGGAGAACATCCAGCTCAGCGAGGAGGAGCGGGAGGCGTCGGGACACTTGAGGGACCTCATGGACATCGTGCCGGACGGCATACTTATCCTTGATAAGGAGGGGAAGTTCACCTATGCCAATGCCGAAGCTGAGCACATCTTGAGGATGCGGCGGGAGGACATCAGCACAAGGGGGTACGAGGACCCGGCCTGGGAATGGTGCATGCTGGAGGGCCAGGACAGGGAGACGCCTTTCGCCCTGCTGAAAAAACATAATTCTACCTACCGTGACCAGGAGTTCATGGTGCGGCTACCCGACGGTGAGAGCGTGGTCCTGTCGATAAGCATGTCCCCCACCATGAGCCCCCGCGGCGAGTTCGACGGGGCCATATGCTCCATCACCGATGTCACCCAGAGGAAGCGGGCGGAGAGCGCCCTGATGAGGCGGACCCACCAGCTGGAGGTGCTCTCCAAGGTGAGCGTGGAAATCAACTCCGAGCTCCGAACGGCCATGGTGATGCGGAAGCTGGTGGCGGCGGCCATGGAGCTGACCGAGGCCACCGCGGGCGTGTACGGGAGGTATGAGGACGGGGAGATCAGGTACACCGAGTACGCCGAGGGCGAGGATCACCTGCCCCTTGGCCTCACCTTTCCCCCGGGCCAGGGGGTGCCAGGCCTGGTCCTGGAGACCCATCGCCCCTACATGACCAATGACGCCGTCAACGATCCCCACGTCATCCCGGAGGTCCGGGAGAGGCTGGGGGTGGTCAACCTCGTCGGTGTGCCCATCATCGACAGCGGCGGGGAGCTCCTGGGTACCCTGAGCGTTCATAACAAGGCCAAGGGTAAAAAGTTCGAGGAGGAGGATGTCATGATCCTGCAAGGCCTAGCGGCGACCGCCGCGGTGGCCCTGGATAATGCCCGGATCATGGAGCAGAGGGATGGCTTCGAGAAGGAGCTGCAGAGGCAGAAGAGGGACTATCAGACAGTGTTCAATTCGGTCCCCGCTCTCATCGCCATCAAGGACACCGACAGCAGGATCGTCGACGCCAACCCCGCATTCATCCGCGCCTTCGGCCTCGATCCCGACGACAGGGAGGGTTGGCAGACCCACGCCACTCCAGAGGAGAGGGGGAGCTTTCGCCGGGACGACCTCGAGGTCATCGCCACCAAGCAGGCGAAGTATGGGATAATCGAACAGGGCACCGACGGCCGCGGGAACATATGCTGGTTCAGGACCGACAAGCTCCCCTATATGGATAGCGCGGGCGATGTCGTTGGAGTGATACTGTTCTCCCTGGACATCACCGAGTCCAAGAAGGCCCAGGAGGAGCTGGTCCTGGAGAAGGATTTCATGGCCAGGCTGATGGAGACGACCCCCGCGGGAATAACGGTGTTATACCGGAACGGACAGATCGTCTTCGCCAATCAGGTGGCCGAGCGCATCCTCGGCCTGAGCAAGGGAGGATTGCTGACAAGAACGTACAACGACCCTCAATGGAAGATCACTGACTACTCGGGAAACCCTTTCCCTGACGAAGCGCTGCCGTTCCGCAGGGTGATGGACTCGGGCCAGCCGGTATTCGGGGTCCGGCACGCCATCGTCCATCCGGACGGAAGGCGGGTGCTCCTGCTCATCAACGCCGCCCCGTTGAACGAGGAGGGGGACCTCAGCGGCGTGATAGTCTCCCTAATGGACGTCACCGAGGCGGTGATGGCGGAGGAGGCCTTGCAGGAGTCGCTGAACACCTCCGACGACATCGTGCGGCAGATGCCGTCGGGCATCCTCATCTTCCAGTACGAGGGGGCGGACCGCATCTACCTGGTCAGCGCGAACCCCACCGCGCAGATGCTGGTGGGGGGCCTGGAAGGGGCCAGGGACATGGAGTACTGCCAGATATGGGAGGGGAACGATTTCCTGGCCACCAAGGACGAGCTTCTGGAGGTCGCCAAGACCGGGAACACCCTGTGGAAGGAGAACGTGCATTATATGGGAGGGCCGGCGGAGGGAGCGTTCAATCTGCGGGCGTTCTCGCTGCCCAGCCACCGCATATGCCTGAACTTCGACGACGTGACCCAGAGGCTGGTGGAGGCGGACCTGCGGCGGAAGGCCTATTCGCAGATAGAGAAGAACATCGAGCACTTCGCCACCTTGGTGGACAGGATCCGGAACCCCCTGTCGGCCATCATAGCTCAGGCGGAGGACCTGGGTCCGGACGCCTCTCGAGGGATCCTCCAGCGCACCGAGGACATCGAGAGGATCATCAAGGAGCTGGACCAGGGGTGGATCCAGTCGGAGAAGGTCCGCTCGTTCCTGAAGCGGAACATTTAGCCCAGCAGCTCCCGGGCCGCGTCCTCCGCCTCGGAGAGCACCTTCTCCTCATCCATGGTCCTGACCGCGCGGTCCTGCATGACCACGTTCCCGTCGCACAGCACCGTCTTTACGTTGAGGCCGTACGATGAATACACGATATTGGAGACCAGGCTGCCCATGCGCATCGGGCGGAGGTTGGCCGCTTTCCCGTCGAGGATGACCAGGTCGGCCTTCTTGCCCACTTCTATCGAACCGATCATCGATTCCATCTTCACCGCCCTGGCCGCATCCACGGTGGCGAGGTCCAGGACCTTCTGGGCCGGGAGCACGGTTGGGTCCCAGCGGCTGGCCTTCTGCAGCAGCGACAGGGTCTTCATCTCCCCGAACATGTCCAGGGAATTGTTGGTCGTGGAGCCGTCGGTGCCGACGGATACCGTGACATTGTTCTGGAACATCTCCGGGATCGGAGCGACCCCGCCGGTAGCGAGCTTCATGTTGGACACCGGGCAGCTCGACACCTTGGTGCCGGTCCTGGAGAGGTGGCGGACCTCGTTGATGGTCAGCCATGCAGAGTGCGCAGCCACGCAATGATCGTTCAGGAAGCCGATGGAGGCGAGGTAGTCGCCCGGCCGGCTGCCCTCCTTGCGCTTGCAGTCGGAGACCTCCTTCCTCGTCTCCGACAGGTGGAAGGTCTGCAACAGGTTGTTCTCCAGGGCATACTCCTTGGCCCCCAGGAAGGTCTCGGTGGAGCACACGTACACACCCTGCAACCCGACCGCGGGGTATACGCGGGGACGGTCCTTGAACTGGCGGTGGAACCGCTTGCAGTTGTCCAGCGGATTGCCCTTCTGAGTGGTGAACTGCTCGTCCAGAACTGCCCATCCCAGAATGCCGCGTATGCCCGATTTCTCGACCGCCCCGGCGATGACATCCTCGGAGTAGTACAGGTCCAGGAATGTGGTGGTGCCGGAGCGTATCATCTCCAGGCAGCCCTGCGCCGCGCCGGCGGCAATGTCCCGGTCGGTCCTCTTGGCGTCGGCAGCGAAGGTGGTGTCGAGGAACTGGGGGAAGGGCATGTCGTCGGCGATCCCCTTCATGACGGACATGGCGACATGGGTGTGAGTGTTGATGAGGCCGGGGATGACCACGTCACCGGACGCGTCGATCACGGCGTCGGAGCCTTCCTTCACCTCGCCCACCTTGGCGATGGTGCCGTCCTCGATCAGTATGTCGCCCTTGACAATGTCGCGGGAAGCGTTCTGGGTGACCAAATAGGCGTCCTTGATGAGCGTGCGCATCGGAATCTCTGGTGTATATAATTCAGGCCGTATTTACATCTTATACGTATGTCATGGAACGGGGACGCCGACCATTTTCATGTTATCGGTACGTGCTGGATGCCCCCAATGGGATCAGTATTATGCCCCATCGTCCATAACCGGTTTAAACCCCGCATTATCGAGCAGGGGGCGAGCAATGAGGAGCAACTAGGCTGCATTGACATTCTCAGAAGGCCCCAGCATGAACGATGCCGATATTGGGATCCCGCGCGAGGGGAGTGCGATCATATTCTGTAGGATTGATCGGTTTCTGATTTCTTGTAGCATTGGGGCAAAAGAGTACATAGAGGAGGTCATTACTGTAGACCGGGGCTGTTGAGGCGTTCGATTGACCAGCGTTACTTTCCTGGGGACGGGCGGGGGCCGGTTCGCCACCATTTATCAGGTCCGGGCCACCGGGGGTTTGTACATCAATGATGGAGTGCGCCTGCATCTCGACCCCGGGCCATCGGCGCTCATGAACATGCGGCGATTGGCCCTGGACCCTGCCAAGACCAACGCCGTCCTTATCTCCCACTGTCATCCCGACCACTATGCCGACGCGGAGATGCTGGTGGAGGGCATGACCAAGGGCGGGTTCAAGCACACCGGGACGCTGGTGGGCAGCAGGAGCGCAATGGAGGGGACCGACGGGTTCAGCCCCGCGGTGTCGGCATACCACCAGTCCATCGTGGGCAGGGCCATCGTGGCGGAGGCGAACAGTACC
This sequence comes from Methanomassiliicoccus luminyensis B10, assembly GCF_000308215.1. Taxonomy (NCBI): domain Archaea; kingdom Methanobacteriati; phylum Thermoplasmatota; class Thermoplasmata; order Methanomassiliicoccales; family Methanomassiliicoccaceae; genus Methanomassiliicoccus; species Methanomassiliicoccus luminyensis. The sequence continues at coordinate 141,252 of NZ_CAJE01000004.1, read as the reverse complement.
TTCACCGTCGGGGACATGAGGATCGATGCCACGCCGACCTCGCACGGCGATCCTACCGGGGTAGGGTTCCGTTTCCACTGCTCGGCCGGCAACATATCGTACGTCAGCGATACTGAGCTGGGGCCCGGGATCGCGGAGGCCCACAGGGGATCGAGGGTGCTTATCCTGAACGTCACCAGGCCCCTCAACTCACGGGTACCGAAGCATCTCTGCACCGAGGAGGCCGCAACGCTGGCCAAAGAGGTCGGTCCAGAGGTGGTGGTCCTGACGCATTTCGGCATGAAGCTGGTGCATGACGGCGTCAACAAGCAGGCCCGGTACATCGAGCGGTCCTCGGGAGCCAAGGTCATAGCGGCAGAGGACCTCATGACCGTCCAGGTAGGCAAGACCGTTCGCGCCACCAGGTCAAGGGGCCAGGAGCTGGTGGAGGGCGGCAGGGAGCGCTTAGACCTCGACAAGTAGCGCCCCGGGAAGCGTGCCTCCATATGATCGAACGTCCAGACCTATTCTCCGGATGAAAGGGGCGAACGGAAAGGCGGCCCAGTTTCACCCGCGCATAAATTAAAAATAATCGCTTGCCGATGGTTAGGTAATGATCATTTGCCAGCTAGCGGGCTTTTTGGGAAGCGGTAAGACCACCCTCCTCGTGCGCTTAGGCACCGAGCTCAGCCAGGCGGGGAAGAAGGTCGCCATCATCGTCAATGAGGTGGGCGAGATAGGTGTCGACGGGGCGGTCATCGACTCCTTTGGCCTGAAGACCGTGGAGATAACCGAGGGGTGCATCTGCTGTTCCTTGTCGGGCAGCCTGCAGAACACCCTGCGCGAGATAAGCTCCAAGTTCGATCCAGATGTCATAATCATAGAGCCTACCGGCATCGCGCTGGCATCCAAGATCAACGATTTCGTCAGGAGGGCCATGGTCGGCGAGGAGCACATGTATACCATATGCCTCATCGACGCCTACCGGGCCATCGAGCTGTTCAACGAGGCCGAGCTGTTCCTCAGCCGCCAGATCATCGGCGCCAATATAGTGGCGGTCAACAAGATCGACATCGTGGATGAGGCTACCAAGACCCAGGTGACGGACATAGTCAACAGGGTCGCCCCCGGTTCCAAGATAGCCTATGTGTCCGCGAAGACCGGCCAGGGACTGGAACCTCTGGTCGCTCTGCTGGAGGGAAGGGCATGAACGAGGAGAACTCCAAGGAGATGGCCGACGCCGGCTCCTTCGGAATGAAATTCCGCTTCCATGCCCACGGCAGCATGGATGTGGATAGGTTCATCGGCCTGGTGGAGGGCACCCTCACCGAGGTAGGGAAGAGGGTCGTGGGGAAGAGGCGCGCGCTGATCGGGCACGTCAAGGCGTTCATCACCACCGAGCACGGCACCCTCAAGGTCAACCTCATAGACATGAAGCTGGGGCCGGAGACCGTTAATCGCATCACCTCTCCCACCGTGCATGAGGGGGAGATGAAGTTCATGGCCGCGCTGGTCGGCATCTCCGATCATGATCTCGAGGAGATCATGGAGGCCAGCCTGGAGGAGCTGGGGAAGAGCCTGCACTTGGAGATCGAAGAGCACGATCACGAGCATGTTCACGAGCTCCACGAGCACGGCTGCGATCATGATCACGAGCACGAACATTAGCGAGAGTGAGAAAATGGGCTATGGAATCTCGATAGATGTGGGGACCAGCGGCACCAGGATGCACGCTGTCGACCTGAGCGACAATAAGATTATATCGACCGCCATCACCGTCCGCCACCCCGTTCCGGGCGCGAACGTGATGGACCACCTGACCTTCTGCATAGAGGTGGACAGGGAGATCGCGCACAAGCTTCTCATCGACACCGCCAACAAGCTGATGAAGATGCTGGAGATCGACCTGAACAAGGTAGAGAGGGTCGCGATATGCGGCAACCCCATCCAGCTGTCGATGTTCCAGAACATGGAGATACGGGACCTCGCCTATGTGGGCGAGAACACTCTGAAGTCCAAGGGGGTGGAGCTGCAGAAAAGAGATGCCCGGCTCATCAGCGCGAAGGAGCTCGGCCTGGAGCTGCCGGAGGGGGTGATGGCCATGGTCCCGCCGGCCATCAAGCACGAGATCGGCGCCGACGCGCTGGCCATGATGTACCAGACCAAGCTCCTCGAGCAGGAAGGGAACGTCCTGGTCACGGACTATGGGACCAACGCCGAAATGGCGCTTAAGGTCGGCGATGAGATCCTCACCGGCTCGGCGGCCGCCGGTCCGGCCATTGAGGGGCAGTCCATCAAGGCGGGCATGCTCGCCTCCCCCGGCGCCATCAGCGACGTCAACTCCGACGGGTACTGGAGATGCACCGTGCTCGATGATTCGATCAACACGCAGGAGGGGGATAAGGTAGAGCCGAACACCGGGAACGTGGTGGAGGAGGGACCGATGCACGGCAAGGCCCTGGGCGTCACCGGCACCGGGGTCATCGCCGCCATCGCCGTGGCCATGGAGTACGGCCTCATCAAGTGGCCCCACATCACCACCGTGGACAACATGCTGCATCTGCAGGACGGGATCACTCTCACCGAGCACGATGTCCTGGAGGCCGCCAAGACCTTCGGGGCCATGAGGGCCGGCCACTTCACCCTGCTGCAACACGCTGGCCTCAAGATAGAGGATCTCGACATCATGTACATGAGCGGCGCGTCCGGGACCTACGTCGATGCCCTAAAGGCGCAAAGGGTCGGGCTGCTCCCTCCCACGCCCAAGAAGATCTACCAGTTCGGCAACACCTCGCTGGCCATGGCGACGGACCTGGTTAAGGACCCCGAGCTGCTGGAGAAGCTGCAGAAGCTGGCGAACTCCATCAGGGCGAATCACATCATGTTCGCCACCGACCCCATCTTCGAGAAGGTGTTCGTTCAGGAGCTGGCGTACTGGCAGGAAGGTATGCCCATGGAGGTCTACAACATGATGCTGGAGATGGCGGAGATCCAGCCCCTGCCCGCCGAGATAAAGCCGGCCGAGGTCATCAGGGTGGTCAAGAGGGACATACCTGATCTGGGGTCGAAGGGGCTCAAGGTCCTGAGGGACATCGGGGTTCACATCAGCGGCTCCTTCGAGGGCTGCACTGGATGCGAAGCCTGCCTGAGAGAGTGTCCCGAGCGTGCCATCAAGGTCACCCAGGGCGGCAAGAGCGGCTTCCAGATTGAGGTAGCTTCAGACCTGTGCAATGGGACGGCATGCATGAGGTGCGAGCGCATCTGCCCGGAGAAGGTCTTCAAGTTCAAGGAGCTGCACAAGGGCCTGAAGGAGACCGCATAAGGGCGACGGAGCGCAGGCCCCGCGGGGCCCCCGCCCTCATTTTTTTCAACTCCTCAGAGCGAGATCTCCCGCCTATCTCGAAAGATCGGTCGATCCCGTGATGAAGGAGGAGATGATCGCTCCCGAGCTCACATCTCGTAGTTCTTGGGGCTGAACAGGGGGATGTCCTTGTAGGCCCTGAGGCACTGATCTACGAACCTGCCCTCCTCGTCCGGCAGCGCGCTCAGGTCGGTGATTATCTTCCTGAGCATGTCGCTCTCGTGCTTGGACAACTTGAGCATGCCGATCTTGTTCGATTCCTCGATGATCTTGGCGGCGGTCATGCCGGCGGCCTTGGACCTCAGGTAGATGTTGCTGCCATACTCCACGATGGCCTGGCCGATGCGGTAGGCGTTGTCGTAGGCGAGTATATGGGCCTCGGGGCAGCGGAACCGGTCGGTGGCCATGTACAGGTCGCGCAGGAGCTTGTCCTGCTTCAGCTGCTTGGCGGTGTTCATGAGCGCGCACTCGTAGCCGATCGAACCGAGCCAGCACTGGACGGACGAGCCGCCGAACTCGGGGTGGTACTCTACCGACTCGTTGGACCACAGGTCGCACACCTGGGCGATGAGGTTGCCCATCATGTCGGCGTGGGCGCACTGGGAGTTCTTCCCCTCCTGGGCGGTGGGCTTGCCGGCGATGGCCTTGACGATGGGGCCCTCGTAGCCGCAGTCCTTGTCCGGACCGGTGGCGCCGCACTCCCAGGCCACCAGCGTCCTCGCCGAGGCGATGGCGCGGGTCACAGCGGAGAAGGTCCTGGGGATATCCTTGTCCAGGTACCCGCCGGCCATGAACATGGAGGTGTTGGCCCCGGCGCAGTTGGTGTCGCCGCCCGCCTTGACCTTGCTCTTCTTGGCGATGTCGACGATCTGCGGCCACAGCCATTCCATATCGATGGAGCCGAGGTAGCCTATGCCGAACAGCCATCCGCGGATGTCCTGCCGCAGCACCGAATGGTCGGCCACCTCCTTCCCGCCCATGGACTCGATGGACAGCAGGTCGGCGCCGTTGGCGGCGGCGATCTCGATCGACTCGATGGTCTTCTCGGGATAGTTGTGCTTCTTGTCCATTCCAGGCCTCAAGCCCTCCTCGGCCAACCGGGGGTCCGCCAGGGTATGGCGGATGGACAGGGCGATGCCGTACTCGTCGTGGTACTTCTGCATCATCTCCTTCTGTCCGGCCACCACGGGCTTGGCGAACTTCTCCGGCTCGTTGACCATCTGGAATATGTGCTCGTTCTCCAGCTGCACCGCCGGGAACCCCAGGGTGATGGCGCGGTCGAGAATGTCCTTGGTGATGTAGTCCACATACTCCCGCCTCAGGGTCTCGGGGCTCTTCTCGGCGCCCGGCCGTGGGGCGAAGTTAATCTCCGGGACCACCACTCCCGCGCCGATGGTCTGCCCGAGCCCGTAGGACACGGGGAATCTCGCCTCCCCGAAGACCATGTCGTCCGGGGCGCTGTACTCCATCTTGGTGTATCTTCTGATCGCCATTCCCATGCCTCCTTACTTCGCCCCCGCGCCGCCGGTGATGGCGTCCCAGTTGTCCCTGAGCTTCCTCCAATCCCAGCCCTCCATGGCCTTGTTGGCCAGGGCGGGTCCCATTATGGCCTTGCTGGCGTAGACCCCCAAGGGGTACGATTCCACGTACGCTCTGTTCACCGCGCCGCCGGCGCAGACGAAGGGGATGTTGATGCCTTTCTCCTGCAACTTCTCCGCGACCCGGGGGAACGCGGACATGGTGGTGGTCATCAGGGCGGTGCCGGTGACCACGTTGGGCTTCTCCCTCTCCACCGTGTCGATGACGTCGACCACGGCGACGTCCCTTCCCATGTCCACCACGGCGTAGCCGTTGGACTTCAGCAGGACGGCAGCGATGTTCTTGCCGATGTCGTGGGGGTCGCCCTCGGCAACGTGCATGACGATCTTGCCCCTGCCCTCGCGGGCGCCGGTCATCTTGGACTCGCATATCTTTACGCCCTTATCCATGGCATCGGCGGCCACCATGACATGTGGCAGGTAGTAGATGCCACGCCCGTACAGCTCGCCGACGACGTCCATTCCTTTGATGAGACCCTGCTCTATGACCTCCTCGGGGCTGAATATCTTGAAGGCGGCGGTAACGTCCTCGCCTATGTTCTTGTAGCGCATGAACACAACGTCCTCCGCTATCTTCTTGAGAAGCGGGTCTTTCGGGACCATCCGTCCCGCCAGCTCTTCCGGGGTCTCCCTCGATTCCATCTGGATATCATAGCGCCTGAGGACCCGGTCGTAGTTTACACTCTTCAGATCTATCATGTTCGCACCTCAGCCCCTGTCCTCCAACAGGGCGAAGAGCACCTGAGGAAATGCTCTCCAGCTGAAAGCTCCGTATGAAATATAAGTAAGTACTCTAAGATGGTAGCGATATCAGCGCCGCCCCGTGCTCGGAAAGCGTTCGCTTTCGGCCCGAACGATCTTGGCCATGGGTGCATGGACCACATCCGGCCCATATCGGCCCCGACGACTAACGTTCGTCAGATATGAAGGGCGTTTCGAAAATGGATGGTCTCGAGGCCCGAAAAATCGCATGCCTCGATCTCGGCCGCCTTCCGTGCATCCAAAGGTACCGCCCAGATATGAGCGCTCGGGCCGATGATTTCTCAGCATCGTCCGCAATGACCGCTATGATTTCCGATAATGTTGATATAACTGACTTTGGGTAGTTCGTTGCGGTGTCTGAGGTCGGTGGCTCAACTTTCCTCCTAAGCAAAGTTTTTCTGAATCCCCACCACACCGGCCTTAGGCACCGACCAGATATTTGCGGCGAGGCCTAGGTCCGGGGGGAAGCCTTTTGTTACCTTCTGCTCATGCCCACGCGATGCAGGTCGAACAAGAGGTCCTCGGGAAGGTCTCCCCTACCGCGGAGAGACGGGATGCGATACAGCGGACCGTCCGGAGCCTGCTCGAGACCGTCAGAAAGGAAGCCGATGCCCGCGATCTTGGCCTGGAGGTCATGCTGGTGGGCTCGGTGGCCAAGGACACCTACCTGAACGACCCGGACATCGACGTTTTCGTGCTGTTCCCCGAGCTGATATCCAGGAACAAGCTGGAGAAGACCGGCCTGGACATCGGGAGGAGGACCCTGACCAAGGTGGAGGAGAGATATGCCGAGCACCCATACATCCACGGAGAATGGGAAGGCCTGGAGGTCGACCTCGTCCCCTGCTATCATATAAAGGACCCCCAGTGCCTGCGCTCGGCGGTGGACCGGACGCCGTTCCATACGCGTTACGTGCAGTCGCACCTTGGGGAGGGGCAAAAGGGGGAGGTGAGGCTGCTGAAGCGCTTCGCCAAGGGAGTGGGGGTCTACGGCGCGGAGGCGCGGGTCCAGGGCTTCTCAGGCTACCTCCTGGAGATCCTGGTAATGAAGTACGGCTCCTTCCGGGCGGTGCTGGAGCACGCCTCCGAGTGGAAGAAGGGCGTCACCCTGGGCCTGGAGGAAGACCAGGGAAAGAGGTTCCAGGACCCCCTGGTGTTCTACGACCCGGTGGACAGGGGCCGCAATGTGGCGTCGGCGCTGTCGGCGAACAGCTTCGCCCTGTTCATCCATGCCGCCAGGGAATACCTCAAGGCGCCGTCGGAGCGCTTCTTCTTCCCCTCGCCGAGGGAGCCGCTCTCCGTGGAGGACATCAGGAAGGCCGTGGCCGAGAGGGGCACCGGGATGGTAGTGGTAGAGCTGGACCGGCCGGACCTCATCGACGATAACCTCTATCCCCAGGCGAGGAAGTCCCTGGACGGGCTGGCGGCCCTGCTGGCCAGCTACGACTTCACGGTGCTGGACAAGACGTTCCACATCGGCGACCGCATCAGGTTCGTGATCGAGCTGAGGTCGCTCACGCTCCCCCGGGCGGCGAGGCACAATGGCCCCCCGGCGTGGATAGACAACGCCTCCTCCTTCCTGGAGAAGTGGAAGGGCGCCGGACTGAGCGAGCCGTTCCTGGAGAACGGGCACTGGTCGGTGATGGTGAGGCGAGAGCATACCGGGCCCAAAAGCCTGATCGAGGCGAAGTTCTCCTCGGCGGGGCTGGGGAGCGATCTCAGGGACCTCAAGGGGTTGAGAGTGGAGACCGGCGAAATGGCGATCAGCGAGAGGAACCGCGCGGCCCTGTCGTTATTGCTGGATAAAAGGAAGAACTGGGAAGTTTGAGGTTTGGCCTTTCAGGCGGAGAAAGGCGGGTTCATGAGGAGGATCCACACGCCCAGCGAGAGCAGCATGTACAGCGCTATGTTCCCGAGCATGGAGTTCCTGTCGGAGTCCTCCTTCTTGGCGAACTGGAGGATGCGAAGCTTGGGCAGCCCCTTCATGACGACGTACGCCCCCACGATGTACACTAAGAAGCCAAGGATATTGCTGACCGCGGCCCCCGCCAGGAACGCCAGCGCGCCGAACACTATGGCCAGTCCGGCCGTGAGCATCATGGCCTTCGTTATCACGATATCCTTCTCGAGAAAGGCCTTCTCATCGAACTCTGGAGGCACCCATTCATAGGTGTCCTCCTTCTCGCCCTTTCTCCGCTTCTTAGCCATGGGGCTCCCTAAAGACAATCGGCTAATAAACTTTCTGGAAGACCATTGGGGAGCGGGGCCCGGCGGCGCGGGAGGGGCGCTCCGGGAGGTCGCTTTTCGGCCGGTCGCCGACATGCTGGCTAGCTAACTGTAGTGGGTACTTTCAATCACCCGGGAGGGCCCTTTTATAGTTATATGAGGTTCGTGAGAGGGAAGGTGCATAAATGCCCGGAAACAGCATAGAAGAGTTGCCTGGTGTTGGACCCGCAACTGCAGAGAAGCTGCGTGATGCCGGCTATGTCGACCTGATGGCGATCGCGGTAGAGTCCCCCAAAGTCCTCGCGGAAGTGGCGGAGATCGGGGAGAGCACCGCGGTGAAGATCATCTCGGCGGCAAAACAGGCCGCCGACGTCGGGGGGTTCGAGACGGGAGACCTGATACTTGAAAGAAGGAAGAACATCCACAAGCTCACCTCCTGCTCGAAGGCTTTCGATGAGCTCATGGGGGGAGGCTTGGAGACCCAGGCCATCGCCGAGTTCTTCGGCGAGTTCGGGAGCGGGAAGACCCAGATGTGCTTCCAGCTGGCCGTCAACGCCACCCGTCCGGTGGAGGACGGGGGCCTCGACGGGGACGTGTTCATAATCGATACCGAGAACACCTTCCGCCCGGAGAGGATAGTCCAGATGGCCACCGCGCTGGACCTGGACCCCGAGGCGGTCCTCAAGAGGATCCATGTGGCGAGGGCGTTCAACTCTCATCACCAGATGCTGCTGGTGGAGAAGGCCCAGGAGCTGGCGCATGAGATGAACGTCCGCCTGATGATCGTGGATTCCCTGACCGCCCACTTCCGTGCCGAGTATGTCGGCAGGGGCGCCCTGGCGGAGAGGCAGCAGAACCTGAACAAGCACATGCACGACCTGCTCAGGTTCGCCGACCTCAACAACGCGGTGATAGCGGTCACGAACCAGGTCTCGGCCAAGCCGGACGCCTTCTTCGGCGATCCCACCCGGCCCATCGGCGGCCACATCGTTGGCCATGCCGCCACCTACAGGCTGTACCTCAGGAAGAGCAAGGGAGGGAAGAGGATAGCAAGATTAATTGACTCCCCCAACCTACCCGAGGCCGAGGCGGTCATTACCGTTGGCGAGGATGGAGTCAGGGACTGAGAGCACCACTACGGCCGCGCCCTGCCCGGGAGGGAGGGCGTGAGCCATAAACCCTACTTTTTCGAACTTTCCGGAGAACATGCCAGCCTGCCTGAGGCCGAGGCCATGGCCTGCTGCCGCGCCGAGTGCGGGGCTTGTGACCTCGTCGCCGATGGTCCGGGGTTCATCGTCGCTTCGTTCGACGGCGAGCGGCTCGGGACCATAGGCTCCAGGATCGCGCTGACCCATCGCATCGGGGCGTACCTGGGCTCCTGCTCCCCGCAGGACGTTGATCCCTTCGCTTCCCGCCTGGAGCTGCCAGACGGCTCGGTGGCGGTCAGGGCCAAGAGGTACCGGGAGTACCTGCCGGAGGTGGACGTCGGCAAGCTCGGCTCTAGAGTGGGGGCGCTGGTGGCGAAAGGGCGGAAGGTCGATCTGGCCGACCCCGATGTCGAGCTCCGGGTGCTCCTCTCCGACCGCCTCCACTTCTTCATCTCCGAAAAGGTGGTGGACCGCCGCTCCTTCGAACTGCGCAAGGTGGCGGAGCGGCCGTTCTTCTCGCCCATCTCCCTCCACCCCAAGTACGCCCGCGCTCTTATCAACCTCACCGAGGTGAAGCGGGGAGAGCGGCTCCTGGACCCTTTCTGCGGGACCGGGGGGCTGCTCATCGAGGCCGCCTCCATGGGCGTCCGGGCGGTGGGCTCCGACATATCGGAAGAGATGGTGCAGGGGGCCAAGGAGAACATGGGGCACTTCGGCCTGCCATGGGAGACGGTGGAGAGGGCGGACATCGGGGACGTCCGGAGCATGTTCGGCGAGGTCGACGCTGTAGCCACCGATCCGCCCTACGGAAGATCCACCAGCACCAGGAAGGAACCCCTCGGGGACCTGTACCCTCGGGCGCTGCGCTCGATCTCGGGAGCGGTGAAGAGTGGCGGCAAAGCGGGGGTCGTTCTGCCCCGCCCCTGCCCCGTCCCGCCGGAAGAGCTGGAGCTGGAGGGAACGCATCTGCAGAGGGTGCACCGCTCGCTCACCAGGCACTATTGCCTGTTCAGGAAGAAATGACCTGGACCGTCAGCTCCTGTGACTCGATCAGGCCGCCCGAGGTCCCCACCAGCTTGATATTGTTCACGCCCTCCGGGGCGGCGTTCTCGACGTACACCCGCACCGTCACCGAGGCGCTGCCGCCATAGGGCAGGTTCAGCTCCAGTTCGTCGGTGGAAGCGTCCTGCGTTCCACCGGTCAGGTACAGATACCCCCTCATGTGGCCGGGGAGGTCCTCCAGCGACAGCTCGACCACGCTGTCGGTGTTGCCGGTGTTGTTCACCAGCATGGTGAAGTACGCATAGTCGTCAGCGCGAACGGCGGCGAGATTGCCCCCCGCCGCGTCCAGGGTGAAGGAGTGGTCCGGGGCGATGGTCATCAGAGGCTGCGGCACGAAGGTGAACAGCAGCACCGCCATGGAAACCGCGCCCACCGCCTTGGTCTTGCCGCTGATATTGGAGATGTCGTTCAGCGGGGAGGGGTGCCTCAGCCCCAGCAGCAGCACGATGAGGGCGAACATCAGCCACCCTCCGTAGAGGGCGGCGGCCAGCATGAGGGCGCCGAAGGTCACGTACCCGAGGTACTTGGCGTTCTCGCCCAGCAGGCCCCGGGCGATGTGCCCGCCGTCCAGCTGCCCTACCGGCAGGAGGTTGATGGCGGTGACCAGGAAGCCCACCCACGCGGCGAAGGCGGTGGGATGGAGGGCCATGCCTTCAGGTATGGGGATCAGAAGGAACAGTAGCTCGAACAGCGGCTGGATGGCCACGGCCATGGTGCCGTCGGTGATGGGGCCGGAAAGGGGGTGGCCGTTGGCCGTAAGGTATAGCCCCATCAGCGCCACGGGGATCGTTACCGCCAGCCCGCCCAGCGGCCCCGCCGCCCCAATGTCCACGAGGGCCTTCCGGTTCGGCATGGGGTCGCGCAGCGATATGAACGCCCCGAAGGTCCCGAACGGCGGGATCGAAGGTATGAAGAACGGCAGGGAGGCGTCCACCCCGTGCCTCTTGGCCGCCCAGTAGTGGCAATACTCATGGACGCCCAGGATGGCCATCAGAGGGATGGCGAAGAACAGCGCGCCGTACCCGACGTTTTCCAGGCTCAGCAGCGCCGCCGAGCCTTGGTAGTCGGACCACAGCATCATCCCCGCGAAGGTGGTGGTGATGAACGTGATGAGCAGCAGGACCTTGTTGGTCCAGGAGCTCCTGGTGCGGTACTGGGGGTTCCTGATGACCGCGATTGTATACTCCCCGCCGGAGTAGTGGATCACGGGAATGAAATGTACGGCCTTCAGCTCCTTGCGCAGCTTCTCGAAATCCGCTCCCAGGGCGTCCTTGTTCAACGGATCGACCATGAGGGTGACGGCCGAGTAGCCGACCTTGACCTCGTAGATCTTGAAATGTTTCTCTACCCGGGAGCGTACCAGCTCGACATCGGCCGCGACGTTGATGTCGCTGAACATCGACCTTCCCCAACCCTGCCCGCGCTTAAAAGTTTATGGATTCTAGAACCGGCGACCGTGGATCGAACGCGGCCTGCGAACCCCGATACACCATACCCCGATACATCATATAATGAAGGATCAGCATCGGACGGAAGGCGGCGTCTCCACGCTAAAAATTCGGGCACAAAACATTATTATCCCCATCGGGATGAAGCCCCATGAACAGGTACATCCAGCTATTCAGGGTCGGCAACTGCGTGATGGGGGTGGTGGGCCTGGTCCTGGGCACCCTCGTGGCAGTGGGCACCGGGATAGTGGACCACCTGCAGGCCGTGGCCCTGGCCTCCGCGGTGGTGTTCCTGTTCTTCATCGGAGGCAATTCCCTCAACGACTACCTGGACAGAGAAGTGGACAAGCTCGCCCATCCCGAGCGCCCCATACCGTCGGGCCGCATGCTGCCGAGGACCGCTCTGCGCATCTCCGCCGCCGCGTTCGCGCTGTCCATACTGGCGTCCCTGTTCCTGAACCCCCTCTCCATCGCGGTGGTGCTCACGGCCGTGATCATAATGCTGGCCTACGAGCTGAGGACCAAGAAGATGGGGCTTATCGGGAACATGTCCATCGCCTGGCTGACCGGCGCGCTGTTCCTGCTGGGAGGAGCGATAGTCGGAAGGATAGAATACACCGTGGCCATCGGGATCATGGCCTTCCTGGCGACCCTCGGGAGAGAGATCGTCAAGGACATCCAGGACATGGGCTCCGACTTCGACCGCAAGACCCTCCCGCAGAAGATCGGGGCGAAGAGAGCGGGAGTGGTGGCGAGCATAGCGTTCCTGGCGGCGGTGGCCCTATCGTTCCAGCCGTACCTGGCGGGCTTCTTCAACGAGGCTTATTTGGCAGTGGTTTTGTTAGCCGATGCAATATTTATATACTGCTCGTATGTTCATTTCCGAAACCCCAAGCAGGGCCAAAGATGGGCGAAATACGGCATGCTGGTCGCCCTCGTCGCGTTCTTGTTGGGAGGTTTGCTATGAAAGTTAGAGAGGCCCTTACGGAGAAGATGAAGAGAGGAACGCTCCATATGACCTTGATCGACCCGGCCAAGCAGGAGCCGGTCAAGGCGGGGGAGATCGCGGAGGTCGCCTCGAAGCTGGGGACCGACGCGATCATGGTAGGGGGCTCCACCGGGGTCACCCAGGAGAACCTGGACGACACCATCAAGGCGATCAAGGCCAGGTCCAGCGTGCCCGTGATATATTTCCCATCGTGCGCGAAGGCCATGTCTCCGTACGCCGACGCCATCTATTTCATGAGCATGATGAACTCCCGCACCGTGCAAATGGTGATGAGGGAGCAGATGAAAGGCGCACTGGTCGTGCGCAAGCTGGGCATCGAGCCCATCTCCATGGGCTACATCATCGTGGCCCCGGGGATGAAGGTAGGGGAGGTCGGGGAAGCCGAGGTCATCCCCCGCGACGACGCCAAGCTCGCCGCCGCCTATGCTCTGACCGCGGAATACCTGGGCATGCAGTCCGTATACCTGGAGGCGGGGAGCGGGGCGCCGCAGCCGGTGCCGGAGGACATGATCAGGGCGGTCCGCGAGACCATAACGATACCGCTCATCGTCGGCGGAGGGATCAGGGACGCCGAGACCGCCGCTAAGGTGAAGAACGCCGGGGCCGATGTCGTGGTCACCGGCACGGTGGTGGAGAACGGGCGCTTCTCCAAGCGCCTGGAAGAGATCATCCGCGCGGTGAAGTGCTGATCATATCATTTTCAGAAGCATCTCGTGAACGCGGCTGTCCCCTGATAGCTCGGGATGGAAGCTGAGGGCGAGCATATTGCCCTGGCGCGCCATCACGATCTTGTCTCCGTAGCTGGACAGGACCTTGCAGTCCCCCCACACCTTGCGGATGACGGGGCCGCGTATGAACACCCCTGGGAACGGGGCCTCGAGCCCCGCGATGTCCAGGGGTGCCTCGAAGCTCTCCCGCTGCCGGCCAAAGGCGTTGCGGTCGACCCCCATGTCCATGAGGCCCAGGAGCCTGGTGCCGGTCTTCTCGACCTCGGCGTCCCCTTCCTTGGCCAGGAGCACGCATCCCGCACAGGTGCCCATCATGGGCACGCCCTCCTCGGCCATGCGCACGATGCGGTCGTGCAGCTCGAAGCGGCGAAGGAGCTTGGAGATGGTGGTGCTCTCGCCGCCGGGGATCACCAGGCAAGAGACCTCTTCGAGATCGGAAGGACGGCGGACGCTGACGACCGCGCCCTTGACACCGAGGCCGGCCATAGCCTGCTGCAACGCCCTCACGTGCTCCGGTGCGGCTCCCTGGACCGATACCACTCCTGCTTTCATCCGGTCACCCCAGCAGCACCGCTGAGATGAACCTTTCGCACGTTCCTATTACGTTCCGCATAGTACTTGGTGGATTCAGGTGCGGGCGATGAGCTCGCCGACCTTCTTGGACAGCAGCTCGGCGGAGTACGGCTTGGCAATGGCCATGTCGAATCCGAAGCTGGCCGGATCGGCCATGGCGGGGTCGGTCAGGAAGCCGCCGGAGACCGCCAGCTTGAGCCCGGGGTTCTCCTCCTGCATGGTCCGGGCCGCCTCCCTGCCGCCCATTCCCGACGTCACTGCCAGGTCCAGGATGGCCAGGTCGAAGGGCTGGCCGCCCTCACGGGCATCCCGGCACACCGCCAGGGCCTCGCGCCCGTCGCGGGCCACCTCCACGTTGTACCCAAGGTAGGTCAAGAGATCCCCGATGGCTTCCAGCACGCTCTCGTCGTCGTCCATCAGGAGTATCTTTCCCTTGCCGCGCACCAGGTCCGGCGCGGCGGTGTCGGGTCCGGCCGGTTCGGCGGGCTGGGAGGTCATCAGGCGGGAGGCCAGGTTCCTGGCCGCCACCGACGCGCTCTCGATCTGCTTGAGCTTGTTATACATCCTGCCCTCGGGGATGACGTACTCCTTGGCCAGGGACACGCTTCCCAGTATGACCGTGAGGGTGTCGTTGAGGTCGTTGGCGATGATCTCCTGATGCTCGTCCGCAAGAGGCATGGGCCCGGCGGCAGCCTTGGCCTCCTCGCTCTCCCTCTCATTCTCCAGGAGAGCCCGTTCGGCCAGCATCTGCTCGGTGCGGTCCTCGATAAGCGACATGATGTACCGGGGGGAGCCGCGCTCGTCGCGCACCACCGACATGGAGATAGATACCTGCACCACGGTGCCCAGCCTCCGGTGGAACCTCGCCAGGAGGGTGCCCGAGCGCGCCCGTCCGCTCACCAGCTGATCATACATCCCGGCGATGAATATCATGTCGTCGCGGTGGGTGTAGCTGTGATAGGTGGAGCCTGTGATCTCCTCGGGGGAGCGGTCCAGGAGCTCGAAGAACTTACCGTTGGCCTCCACGACCTTTCCCTCCAGGTCGGTGCGGACCACCGCAACCCCGGCCTGGTCGAAGATGGCCCGGAAGCGGCCGTTGCTCTCGTCAAGGGCCTCGCGGTCCCTGGCCAGCTCGGCGGCCTTGGCGTACATGGACGCCTTGGCGGCGCGGATCTCCGTCTCGATCTCCTCGAGCTTGGTACTGAGAGCGGCGATCGACGCGCCCTTGCCCGCATTCGCTTCCTGGGCCTCGGCCAGCTGGGCGCGAAGGTCCGTAAGCTCGGCTTCCGCCGCCCGCAGTTCCGTCCTGAGGCCGTCGGCCTCCTTCGCCCGATCCCCGGCCTCGGAGGCGCTCTTCTCCGCCACGGCCTTGCGGGTGATCAGCTCGGACTCCCTGAACGCCGCGGCGGCCTGCAGGTTGGTTATTAGCGACTCGCGCTCATTGAGCTCGGCGGAATACTTCGCCACGGTCTCCTTCATAGAGCCGATGAGATCGCCCTCCTCGCGGACCAGCTGGACCAGCCGCCCCCTCTCCCCCTCCAGGGACGCCTGGGCTTCCTGGACCTCCTGCAGTTCAGCAGTACGGGCGGCCAGGTCGGCCTTGGTGCCCTCTGCCAGCGCGACCGCGGCGGACAGCTCCGCATGGGTCCTGCCCAGTTCCCCTTCCAGCTCCGCGATGCGCGCGTTGGCCTGGGACAGCGCTTCCTCCCTTTCAGACAGGTCCGTCCGAGCGCCCCGTAGCTCGCCGATGCGGGCCTCCAGCTCGGCGGTCCGCGACGTCAGCTCCGTCCGGATGCTCTCGACGGCAGCGAGGGCGGCGGACAGATCGGTGCTGGCCTTGGTGATATCGACGTCCAGTACCCCGATCCGGGCATAGGTCGCGGAAAGCTCCTCATCCCTCTGAGAGAGGATCTCCCGGACCTCCTGCAGTTCCCCGATGCGGGCCTCCAGCTCGCTCCTGGTGCCCTCCACGGCGGCCTGCGCGGATGCCAGCTCGCCCCGGAGGCTGGCCATCTCGGCGTTCCCCTGGTCGAGCCGCTCCTGCACCGCGGCGAGCGATTCCTCCTTCTGAGCTATGATTGTCCGCGCGATCCCCAGCTCGGATTCCATATGCTCCGCCTGCTGCCGTAGCTGGATGATGTCGGCCTGCTTCTGCGCCACTGCGTCCTGGGTGCCGGCGAGGGCCTCGCGGACCGTGCCAAGCTCGGCGTCCTTGGCCTGCAGGGCCTCCTGCATAGCTGCCGCGGCCCCGTCCTTCTCGCTGAGGGAGGCGTCCTTCTCCGCGATGGCCCTGCGGGCAGCGCTAAGCTCCTCATCTCGTTCCGTCAGAGAGGAGTTGAGCCGCTCGACGTCGCCCTTTGCCTGCGACAGCTCATGCTGGCTTGTCGCCAGGGCCTCGTTGAGAGATACCAGCGCGGCGTCCCTCTCCTCCATGGCGGCCCTGAGCTGGGCCTGGTCGGTCTCGAGCAGACAGATCCTCCGGCCCCTGGCCTCCGCTTCGGACTCTGATATCTCGGCCCGCTTGCGGTGCTCGTCAATAGCCTGCTTGGCCGCCTTCCGCCCGGTGATGTCGCGGTCCATTCCGCGGTACCCGGAGAACTCGCCGTTCCGGTCGAACAGGGGGTTCCCGCTCATCTCCAGGAACACGGTGTGGCCATCTTTGTGCCTGACCTCCTTCTCCAAGGCGGTTATCGGCGCGTGGTCCTCGACCGCTTTGGCCAGAGCATCGGAGACGCGTTCCGCATCCCCCGGCGATACCATGTCCAGGATGTTCTTGCCCAGGACCTCCTCGGGCCGCAGCCCCAGGATGTCCTTGACCCTCGGGGAGGAATACACGTACGCGCCGTCCTTCCCGATCTCCCATACCCAGTCCGAGGTCCTCTCCGCGAACTCGGCGAACCGGCGGCGCGATTCGTCGAGCGCTGCCTCCAGCTTTTTCTTGGTGGCCGCCTCGTTCTCCAGGCGCTTCTTGGTCTGCTCCATCTCCAGCTGGCGGTCCTTTAGGTCCGCCTCCCACGAGGAGGAGCGTCTGATGCTGTCCAGGACTCGGTCCAGCTCCGCTCCCGCATATCCGCCCTTGAGGAGGACCTCGGCGGGAATGCAGAGGTGGTTCTTGCACACGGAGCCGTGGGACGCTACCTTGGGATGCGCCTTCACCGCCGTCAGGAGCGCTTCCGGAGGGAAGGCCCTGCGGTCGTACTGGCATATGGCCCGCACGCTGATGCCGGGGTCCAGCGAGTTTAGCTTGGCCTCGTATTCGGCCCACCTCTCCACCCCGGGGAGGTTCTCCAGCGCCCACGACATGTCCGAGATGATGCGCATGGCGGTGAACCCATAGTCCTTTGCCAGATCGGCGATGTTCCCCACCACGCGGAGGGTCCAGTCGGGGTCGAACCGTCCCATCTTGAAGTAGACCTCGCTCTTGTTGGCGAGGATCAAGGAACCGTTGCTCACGGCCTTGTCCACGTCGACGTGCTCCGCCTTGAGGGCCTCGACCACGACCTGGTCCTTCCCGTCGTTGGAGATATACAGGCACAGCTCGCCCTTCTCCAGCCCCACCCGTATCAGCTGGGTAAGAGCCGACAGCTCTTCCTCGGCCGTCTCGTAGATGAGCGCGATATGATCTTCGGACACGCTCTGCTCGGCCTCCGGACCGAGCGCCGGTTGGTCACTGACGGAATCGACCATGATGAACCTTCCTCGCCCCCGGCCCCGGCCGGGGAAACCCTCCAGTTAGGGGTGCTCCACCCATACTGGCGTATTGAGAGATAAATTCTCGCTACGATAATAATGGTTCTCAGATTACACGTTGCCAAAAAGCTAGAACTTGGCGGGCCTCGCGGGCGGGGAAGTCATCCGCCCATCCATTCCCGCCCCGTTTCCGTCAGGACGTAGATGCGCCATTTCCTGAGCGGGTAGGACTCGATCAGTCCCGCCTGCTCCAGTACGCTGAGGTGATAAGAGAGCTTGGAGTCGGTGAGCCTGGTGACCTCTTTCAGCACGCAGGGGCATAGGTCGCACCGCGATAGGGAGTGCAGGATGCGCAGCCGCGTGGGGTCGGCGAGGGCCCGATGCATACCTGCCTCCATCTTCAGTCGGTCCGGCGGGGGGATGCTTTCCAGCACACTCTCCAGGCCCCCGGCGCTCTCAAGGCGCACCTCCAGCTCTCCGGGCAGCCGGGGCTTGCCGTTCACAACGCAGCACACCTCGCCATCCGCCTCGGCCTCCTTCTTGCGAGAACTGTTCGTCATGGTCCTCTCGTGGTATGTCGTCGTCCCTAGAAAGCTTCTGTCTTGGTCCTTCCGCCGGCCGGATGCCCCCTGCGGCAATGATATATATCGCAGAATAGTTCAACTATCCTTGAAATGAGACGGGAGAATCTTCTCTAGCGGGGGCTGGGGCATCATGGCTGGCGGACTGATGAAAAAGCTGTCGTTCCTGAACCGGTACCTGACGGTCTGGATATTTGCGGCCATTTTCCTGGGCCTGGGGCTCGGAGTGATGGTCCCTGATCTTTCGAACTTCCTGAACTCGCTGAGCATCGGCACTACTTCGATACCGATCGCCATCGGCCTCATCCTTATGATGTACCCGCCCCTGGCCAAGGTGAAGTACGAAGAGCTGTCCGGGATCACCAGGCAGCCCGACGCTAAGAAGATGTTCGGCACCTCTCTCGCCCTGAATTATATAGTCGGGCCGATGCTGATGTTCGCCCTTGCATGGATCTTCCTTCCTGACCAGCCCCTTTACCGCATCGGGCTCATCCTCACGGGCATAGCTCGATGCATCGCCATGGTCCTGGTGTGGAACCAGCTAGCCGGAGGTGACGGCGAGTACTGCGCCATGCTCGTGGCCCTCAACTCGGTCTTCCAGGTCCTGATGTACTCACTATACGCGTACTTCCTGGTATACTTCCTCTCGGACATCATATCTCCAGGCTCAGGCCAGGCGGTGGAGATATCCATCATATCGGTGGCCGTCAGCGTGGCCACATATCTGGGCATACCGTTCCTGGCAGGCATAGTCACCCGCTACGCCCTGGTCAGGAAGAAGGGAGCGGAATGGTATGACCGCAAGTTCGCCCCCCGGATCGGCAAGGTCTCGCTGCTGGCGCTGCTGTTCACCATCGTGGTGATGTTCTCGCTTAGGGCGGAGGACGTCCTTGCCCTGCCCTGGGATGTGGTCAGGATAGCCGTCCCCCTGCTGGCGTACTTCCTGATAATGTTCACGCTGTCGTTCTGCCTGAGCATCAAGCTAGGGTTCGACTATCCCCGCGCGGTCGCGCAGACCTTCACCGCCGCGTCCAACAACTTCGAGCTGACCATCGCGGTGGCCATCGGCGTGTTCGGGATCGGGTCGGGGGTAGCGTTCGCGGCGGTCGTCGGTCCGCTGGTGGAGGTGCCGGTGCTCATCGCCCTGGTGAACCTGGCGTTCTGGTTCCGACGCCGTTATTATGATGGGTACGGCAAGGTCAAGGGCAACGTCAGGAACAGGCCGGCCCTGCCGGCACAAAAGTGAGGTGAAAGGATGACCATCGAGGAGATAGACCTGTACAAGCTGAAGGAGGAGGACTTGATGAGGTATCTGCCGGATACCGACACCCCCTCGTGCGGGGGAAGCCCCCGGGCCGACCTCGCGCGAGCGCTGGTCGCCGGAAAGATGAAGGCGGTCGAATGTGGCGCCATCGACAGGAAGCTGGCTGAGGTCATGGACGCGGTGCTGGGCATCGACATCCACCTGCCGGAGAGCGACCCCATGCAGCAGAAGGTGCCGGAGAGGCTGTTCGAGTACAATTCGCCGGACGCGAGCTCGCCGGTCATCATCACCGGCAACTCCGTGATAACCCACCAGATCCTCAAGCTGATATTCGAGGCATCCAAGATCAAGGCCTTCGTGATGCCGGTGGATACCAACGGTTTCACGCTGGACAACGCAGTGGTCGAGGGGGTGCTGACGCCCCTGGCGGTCATGAAGGCCATCACTGACAGCGGGATAGCGGCCAAGACATCCGGACGGAGGGCCGTCATCTCGGACCTCGCCAAAGGACAGAAAAGCGGCATCGAGCGCATAACCAGGTGGACGCTGGAGGTCGGCCCGGTGAGCGGGTTCGAGCTGCCCCTGTATCTGCTGGGGCGCTGAGCTCGCGGTGATGGGGTGGCAAAGATCCGGGCATGCAGAGAAGCATTGGCCCCCTGGCTCAAGGGGGAGGTGAGACGGCACTGCGCCGTATGCGGACATGAGGTGGAGCGCCTGGAGCGCTCCTGCCCCTCTTGTTCAGCCCATCTGCGGAAGGAGTGCCCAGAATGCCACTACTGGGTGGAGATCGATGCGGCGTACTGCATCGCCTGCCGCCGCCCCTTCCCGGTGCCGCCGCCACCCAAGGCTACCGTGAAGCTGTGGCACGAACAGGGGTGACCTCCGCGGCCGGGGGCGGCCTTACCATCGGCAGCCCGGCCGCGCTCCACCCGGTGGTCCCGCCGATGACGTTGGCAATCATCCTATGGCCGCTCGCCGCGAGGATGCTGGCCCCTATGCTCCCTCTCAGGCCGGAGGCGCACATCACCGCCACCTTCCGGTCGCGGGGGACCGGGGCCTGCCCCCGTACCAGGTCCTGCAGGGGGATGTGGTGCGCGCCTTCCACGTGGCCGCTCTCCCACTCCCTCTCGTTCCGCATGTCCAATATGAAGATATCCTCGCCGGACCTCCGGCGCTCCTCCAGCTCCATAGGGATCATGGCGGCAAACCCCTCGGCGGGCAGACCGGCCTTGGCCCAGCCCTCCATCCCGCCGTTCAGGCGGCCGCCCAGGCGGTCGTAGCCGACCCGTATCAGATCACGGACCGCCTGGGCGGGGTCCTCCATGCCCAGGACCAAATAGAGGGGACGGCCGTAGGGGAGCACCCATCCCGCGTAGTGGGGGAGGACCTGCAGGGGGATGCTGACGGAGCCAGGTATGTGCACGCCGGCGAAGGCGGGGGGCGAGCGGACATCGACTACCACGCCGCCGCTCATCCTAGATGTGAGGCCTTCCGGGGAGATTAGGGGAAGGCGGGGCGTTCCTCCCAGCACCGGCTGCCCCTCCAGGTTCAGCTCCTCCATCCTCTTGAAGTACGGGGGAAGCTCCAGCTTCTCCCGGAGCTTCATATCCACGAAGCCCTCCCTGGTACTGAACTGAAGGGCGGGGTTCTGGCACATCTCCAGGCCGATGGTGCTCTCCTCACGGGAGGATATGCTCCCGCCGCACGCGGAGCCGGCCCCGTGGGCCGGGTAGATGATGGTGCCGGGGCCGAGGGGAAGGATCTTGCAGTGCAGCGAGTCGAACAGCTGGGAGGCCATCCGGGCCGCCCGCTCCGGCCCCATGAGGTCGGTCCTGCCCACCTCACCGACGAAAAGGGCGTCGCCGGTGAACGCCGCCACCGGCTCCGGCCCTGAGGAGAGGTCGAACAGGACAAAGGACATGCTCTCGGGAGTGTGCCCCGGGGTGCTGAGCGCCCGAAGGCGCACCTGTCCCACATCGAACTCCTGGCCCTCCCTCACCACCGCGCCGTAGCCAAAGCCGAGATCCCCGTGGAATATGGGCGCCCCGGTCACGGCCGCCAGCTCCCTTGACCCGGTGACATAGTCCTCGTTGCGGTGCGTCTCCAGGATAAGAACGATGTCCATGCCCGCCTCGTCGGCCAGGTCGACATATATCTGGCAGTCCCTCCGGGGGTCCACCACCGCCGCCCCATCGCCCGAGCCTACCAGGTATGACAGGTGGGCCAGCCCCTCTGCCTTTATCTTCCTGACGAGGACGGGGTCCGCCATGGTCACGACCTGGGGCCCGGACCTCAATCGAGGTTTTGGGCCAGCTGGTCCAGGAGCGAGGCGGGGCTCTCTACGGGGTACTTGAGCTTCGGCAGGAGCTGGGAGATGTCCCGTCCCCCCACGTCTATCCCCTGCAGGCGTTCCCTGGCCTGCTCCTTGCTCAGAGGGAACGGCAGGTCCTTCATGGCCTTAGCCACCCCTATGGACCAGGCGTTCTTACCGTCATCACGGGAGACGCCGGTCTGCCTGCTTATCTCGTGCAGCAGGTCGGCAGGAGTGGCCACGGGGAAATGGATGCTATCGACGAACTCGTCGATGCTGCGACCCTCCACCCTGATGCCACTAAGCCTGTCCCTGACGTCCTCCTCGCCCATGGGGAACGCCGCCCCTCGCATTCGGGAGGCCACCTCCACCGCCCAGTTGATCGTCCTTGTTGGTGATCGTGCCATGATATATCCGCTCCGGCCAGGGCCCCGGGGGCCGCCGGTCCCGCCCCCTGGGAGGACCGTCTGACCGGAATTCCTCTCCAAAAAGCGATTTATCAATGTTGGGGCGGCAAACAGTGGGGGGCGGTCGAGGGGACCGCTCACCGGGCGACGCCGTCCCCGCCCGGCCGGGTAAGAATTTTCTATCCGTGGCTGCATCAGTACCCTCGCCGCCGGACGGGGCGCGGGGACGGGAGCAGATGGGGCTGGCCATATTGAGCGACTTCGACGGGACCATTACCGACATCGATACTGCCGCATACATCCTGGACCGCTTCGCGCGGGGGGACTGGAAGGCCGTGGACCGCCTGCTCGAGGATGGTGCCATCACCATCGACGAGTGCATGAGCCGGCAGTTCGCCATGATAGGCATCTCCAGGGACCGCATCATCGCCGAGCTGGAGGCCATCGTCGCCCCCCGGGAAGGGTTCCCTACCCTGGTGGAGATGTGCGCCCGGAACGGCGCCACATTGAGGATAACCAGCGCGGGAATGGACTTCTACATCCGACATTTTCTAAAAGCGAGGGGATGGGGAGCCATCGACGTGGTGGCCCCCCGCATCGACGAGGGGGCCGGGGGCATAACGTTCTCCTTCCCGCCCCTGGAGCAGGAGGGGGCGCTCAACTTCAAGGACGACCAGGTCCGGATGGAGAAAGGGAGGGGGAACGTCGTCGCATATCTCGGGGACGGCGTCTCCGACCTCGCCGCGGCGCTGTCGGCGGACCTGCCGTTCGCGGTGGAGGGATCGCGCCTGGACCGGCTCCTGGAGAAGAGCGGAAAGGCCTACCAGCGCTTCACCGGCTTCTCCGAGGTCCTGCCGGTCCTGTTCGGCCATTACTTCTCAGGCCTGAAGTCCAGCGAGCCCGAGTTCATACAGTAGCGCAGCCCGGTGGGCCTCGGGCCGTCATCGAAGAGATGGCCCAGGTGCCCCCCGCAGCGGACGCACTTGACCTCGGTGCGCATCATGCCGTACCGGACGTCCTCGGCGGTCTCCACGTTCTGCGGGGCGATGGGGGCGAAGAAGCTGGGCCATCCCGTCCCGGAATCGAACTTGGCATCAGATGAGAACAGGGGAAGGCCGCACCCCCCGCACACGTAGGTCCCGGCACGATGCTCGTCCCAGTACTCATTATGGAATGCTGGCTCGGTCCCTCCCTGCCTCAAGATGCGGTACTTGTCCGAGGGCAATATCCTCTTCCACTCCTCTTCACTCCGCACTAGCTTTTCCACGTTTCCCACGTTCTTGGAAGCCATTTGTCCCAACTCCTATTCACCTTGCAGGCCCTTTTTGTCAGCCGCCCACTATTAAACTCATGGGCTTGCAGCTAAACTCAGCCTCAAGTGCCATATGGCCTTCGGCCTCATCATTCGCCGCATTCGGCTCGCTGACGCGGAGCCTGCCGCCTTCCCGCGTAGAGAAGGCGGCGATAATCCAAGATACGCTGGCATGCCTGGTTGAGTGCGCTACAAGCGTATCGAGATAGTGAGGAACATCTGGCGAGAGATCAGCGACGATACAATTGGTATTTCTGGCTACATGTAATCCCTCTTCGAAAAGAGTGGGTTTGCTGGCGATACATATATAAAATGGGCCTGGTCCAACTTATCGTCGCGTGAGGGGTGGGTCGGGTCGCCATGAAGGATGAGCTGACGATAACCATAGCCAACTGGGCTGGCGTGAACACGGGCGACGATGCCATTTTCTCCTCTCTCCTGAACGTCCTTAAATCAGCGGTCTCTTCCAAACTGACCGTCTACGTCCTGGCGGACAACGAGAAGGAGATACAGAGAAAGTTCCACTCGGTCGCGGGCACCGCGCCCATATTCGAATACTACAAGCCCCAGCATCTGCCCCGGGTGCTGGGGTTCCTGCGGCGCTCGGACCTGGTGATCTACGGCGGCGGGGACCTCATCAACGGAGACCTCTGCAGCATGTCGTTCCTCCGCCTGGCCAAGCTGATGGGGGTTCCGGTAATGTGCTGCAGCGTCGGCGCCCTGCCCCTGCAGTCCTCGTTCCAGCGCTTCTTTACTCGAAGGGCGCTCAACTGCATGGACGCCATCACCGTGCGGGACGAGAGCTCCAAGGACCGGCTGCAGGCCCTGGGCGTGGACAAGGTACCCATCCAGGCAACGGCGGACCTGGCCTTCCTGCTGTTGCCCAAGCTGGACGGGAACAGGCTCCTGGAGAATAACGGGCATAGCGGAGCTTCGATGACCATCGGGGTGAACGTGCGCTCCCAGGACGAGATGTACTACTTCTATTCCACCTGGGACGAGGACAAGTTCCTCGACACCGTGGCCAGCGTGTGCAACCGTATCATCAGCGACCTGGACGCCCACATCGTCTTCCTGCCCATGGAGACCTGCGAGCGGAAGAAATACTACCATACCCAGGTGTTCGACGAGACCATCGGCCACCGCATCCTCGGCAACATCGAGAGGAAGGATCGCTTCTCCATGCTGGCTCGCGAGTACACCCCGGACGAGCTGAAGGGGCTGCTCAGCCACATGGACCTGCTGATAGCGATGCGCCTGCACACCCTTCTCATCGCCTCCGACCAGGGCATCCCCATGGTGGCGTTCGACTATGCGCCCAAGCTTCACTCATTCATGTCCCAGATCGGGCGGGAGGACTTCCTGGTGGACACCACCGACCTGAGCGAGGAGGGCATCATGGAGAAGGTCCGCACCGCGCTGCAGGACGAGGGATGGAGGGACAAGGAGCGGGTCCGCTCTCTGTGCAAGAGGTCGCAGGAGAACGTGGACGTGATCAAGGACGTGCTGGAGACCAAAGAGGCGGACCACCGGAAGTTCTACACGCACCTGCCGCTGGTCCCCCTGTTCGTCGCCTCCAATTACGCTATAGACCTCGTCCTGGCCGTCAAGGGCCGGTCCGCCCGAAAGACCAAGAGGAGGAGACGACCCTTTTCTCCAGTTTCCACAGGTAGCGAAAAACTTTTTAACCCCTCGCTAATCCAGCCTTTCATGGTCTCACCTCAGGTCGAGAAGCTCTTTAACTCACTGAAGAGCGCCGGAATAGTCTCCGAGGACAAGGCGGTAAGCGCTGAGAAGGCCACGTCCCTCTCCAAGCTTCCCAAGGCCCAGTGCATGAACGCATTGGCCGAACTGGAGAAGATGGGCGCGGTAAAGAAGCGCAAGAAGAACAACGCTGTAGATTATTATCTTGTGAAAACAGCTCTTTAAGGTCCTTTTCAGAACGATGCCGGCCCGCATGCCGACCTTTCCCATTTTCATGTGCAGTGAGAGAGCCCGGGACCTGCATCCGTCAGCGCCCCGCGGCCCGTCCTTTTGGTACTTCCGCCCGGGCGGGACCGCAGGGCCGCCGCCGCTCTTATTATGAACCAGAGGCTCCGACGTGGGAAGTGCACACGGAGGTACATCAAATGAAGGTCAGTATCGAGATGCCCGCGCTCCCCATGGCCGTCGTGGTGGCGGGGACCGTGGTGAGAGGAAGGCCGAACTTCATGCCAGCGGGCTGGGTCACCATGGCCAACATGAGCCCGCCCCAGCTGTCCATAGCCGTGGCCAAGGGGCGGTACACCGCGGAGGGCATTCTGGAGGCCGGTGCGTTCTCCATCAACCTGGTCACGGCGGAGATGGTGGAGAAGGCCGACTATTGCGGACTGTTCTCCGGCCGGGACACCGACAAGTCGGACGTGTTCGAAACGTTCAAAGGAGAGCTGGAGATGGCCCCGCTGATAACCGATTCCCCCATGGCCGCGGAGTGCCTGGTGGCCAGGACGCTGGAGCTCCCGACCCACTACCTCTTCGTCGGCGAGGTCAAGAACGCCTACGCCGACGAAAAGTACGTGGAGAACGGGAAAGCGGACCTCCTGGGGATGAGACCGCTGGTGCTGACGATGCCGGACAACCACTACCGCATGCTGGGGGAGACGGTCGCCCAGGCCTGGGACGTGGGGCGGCGGCTGAAGATAGCGGAAAAGCGCTGAGGCTACTTTTTCCGGTAGTTCCTCCCGACCTTGAACGCGTCGGCCTTCTTCTCCCCCAGGGAATGGTAGGCGCTGCCGGAGGCATATAGCAGCGGGTCGAGCATGGCATAGTCGATCTTTCCGCCCGGGACCACTGAGGCGTCGACGTGCACCTGCACGACCTCGCCCACCATCAGGTCGGTGGTCTCGAACTCCACCACATTGCTGAGCCGGCATTCCATCGACACGGGGCTCTCCTCTATCAAGGGGGCGCTGCCGAGCTCGCCGTAGAACACCTTGAAGACATCGGACTTGTCGACATCGCGGCCTGACACCAGTCCGCAGTGGTCGGTGGCCGCGGCCATGGCCGTGCTCGGCAGGTTCACCGAGAAGGTCCGGTTCTCCATGATCCCATCCTTGGTCCTCCGCTCCTTGGCCATCACCAGCCCGATCATGGGCGGCTCGTCGTCGATCATGGTGAACCAGGCGATGGTGCAGAAGTTGGGCTTTCCTCCCACGTTCGCACCGACCAAGCAGATGGGCATCGCCAGCGGCGGCATCTTCTTGCCGAGGGTGATCTTGCGCATGTTATCGCTCACATGGATGCCTGCCCGGAGTATTCATTCTTGCCGCGGCGGACGGAGGGGGCGCATCGCTCCATTTTTGCGTAAATATAAGTAGGTTCCAGCTTTTCGGAACCGGGACCATGAGCGCCGCCAAGGAAACGCTGCTTCCCCGACCCGTCATAATCGAGGACGAATGCAAGGGCTGCGGCAGATGCATCGCCGCCTGCCCCAAGAAGGTGCTGAGGCCCGCTCCCCGGCCCAACCGGAGGGGCTTCGTGCCCGCCGAGTACGTGGGGGAGGGCTGCACCGGCTGCGCCATCTGCTTTTACAATTGCCCGGAGATCTACGCCATCGAGGTCCACACCGCGGACAGGGAGGGAAGGCGATGAGGAAGTTCGTCAAGGGGAACGAGGCCGCGGTCATCGGCGCTCTGTACGCCGGGTGCGACGTGTATTTCGGATATCCCATCACCCCGGCCAGCGAGATCGCCCACGGGGCCGCGGAGTACTTCCCCCAGCTGGGGAAGGTGTTCCTGCAGGCCGAGTGCGAGACGGGGTCGGTCAACATGATTTACGGTGCGGCCAGCGCCGGCATGCTCGCCATGACCGCCTCGTCCGGGCCGGGCATCAGCCTGATGCAGGAAGGCATCTCCTACCTGGCGGGAGCGCAGCTCCCGGCGGTGATCATCAACGTCCAGAGGACCGGCCCCGGTCTGGGCAACATCGGCCCGGAGCAGGGAGACTACAACCAGGCGGTGAAGGGCGGGGGCCACGGCAACTACCGCAGCATCGTGCTCGCTCCGGGCTCCGTCCAGGAGATGTGCGACCTTACCATAAAGGCGTTCGAGCTGGCGATCAAGTACCGCAACCCCGCCATAGTGCTCGCCGACGCCGTCCTGGGGCAGATGATGGAGCCGCTCAGGCTGCCAGAGAAAGAAGCGCCCCGGCCCGACATGTCGTCCTGGGCGGTGAAAGGGGATGCGGCCACCCGCCGGAACCTCATCACCTCTATCTACCTCGACCCGGACCGCCATGAGCAGCACAACCTTGCGCTGCAAGATAAGTACGAATCGATGAAGAAGGACAGCATGGCCGAGAGCTATCTGACGGACGACGCGGAGATAGTGCTCACCGGGTATGGTTCGGCGGCACGGATCGCCCGCTCCGCGGTGGACCGGCTGCGCTCGCAGGGGGTCAAGGCCGGGCTGTTCCGCCCCATCACCCTGTCCCCGTTCCCGGAGAAGGAGCTGAACGCCGCCTGCGGCGGGAAGAGGGTGCTGGTGGTGGAGATGAGCAACGGGCAGTACCGCGAGGACGTGAGGCTGTACCTCGACCGCCGGCCGTCCGGGATCGGTCTGGTCAACCGCATGGGCGGGAACCTGGTGAAGGTGGAGGCCGTGATCGACGGCGCCGCCAGGATGATGGAGGGGCGCGCATGATCAAGAAGGCCGCCGGGTTCTACGATACCTTCGACCGAAAGGACGGAAGCAAGACCACCACGTTCTGCGCTGGGTGCGGCCACGGGATCGCGCACAAGCTGATCGGCGAGGCCCTCGCGGACCTCGGCCTTCAGGACCGCGCGGTGTTCGTGTCCCCGGTGGGATGCGCCGCCTTCTGCTACTACTACTTCGACTGCGGGAACGTGGCGGCGCCTCATGGGAGGGCTTCCGCCGTCGCCACCGGGCTGTCCCGGGTCCTTCCCGACAAGGTCATCGTGGCCTACCAGGGGGACGGCGACCTCGGGGCGATAGGCTTCAACAACGCCTTCCAGGCGGCCAACCGCGGCGAGAAGTTCGCCTGCTTCTTCGTCAACAATTCCATCTACGCCATGACCGGGGGGCAGATGGCCCCCACCACGCTCCCGGGCCAGAAAACCACCACCACGCCGTTCGGCCGCGATGTGGTCAGGAACGGGTACCCCCTGAAGGTATGCGAGGTGTTCTCCCAGCTGGAGGCGCCGGTGTACGTGGAGCGCGTGTCGGTAGCCGACACCAAGCGCATCATGCAGGCCAAGAAGGCGATCCGCAGGGCCCTGGAGATCCAGCGCGACGGCAAGGGCTTCGCGTTCGTGGAGATCTTATCGCCGTGCCCGACCAACTGGAGGATGGACCCCCTCAAGTCGGCGGCCTTCGTCACCGACCATATGGAGAAGGTGTTCCCCCTGGGCTGCTACCGCGACCGCTCCGGGGAGCCTACCCCCCAGGCCGGGGAGATCCCCCGGAAGGGCATCTCCGAGCTGCTGGGGGCCTCCGAGGGGGGCCTTGAGCCCCGGAGGGACGATTCCTTCCGGGAGAGGCGCATGAAGTTCTCCGGGTTCGGGGGACAGGGCGTCCTGAGCCTCGGCCTGGTGATCGCGGAGGCCGCCGGCAAGGCCGGCCGCTACGTCTCCTGGTTCCCCAGCTACGGGCCGGAGCAGCGGGGCGGGGCCGCCTCCTGCGCGGTGGTCGTGGGCGGCCGCGAGATCGGCTCTCCCACCGTGGACGAGCCAGACCTCCTGGTGGCGATGAACCAGCCCTCCCTGGAGAAGTTCCTGCCCGCCGTGGTCGGGGGCGGGACGGTGCTCTACGACGCGTCCATCCCGGTAGAGGTGGCGGCGCCGGAGGGAGTGAGAATGCTGGCGTTCCCCGCCGGGAAGATCGCCGCGGAGAACGGCACCCCCAAGGCCGCCAACACTGCGCTGCTGGGGGCCCTGAGCGCCCTGGGGCTGCTGGACGTTCCCGAAGAGGAACTGCTGGCCGCGCTGGACCAGAGCTTCTCTGCCAAGCCCGCCCTGATCGAGCGGAACCGCAAGGTCTACCAGGCCGCCAAGGCCTGGGCCGGGGAGAGCCTGAAATGATCGAGCGTGGCAGCCTCTCTGCATCCGCGGACAAGCTATATTATCGATCTTGCGGATTCGTCCGGGAAGAGAGGCCGCGGAAGGGCTGGATGGCCTTTTTTGATAGACGGAAGTCACGGTGAGAATCATGTCGTCGTCTCAGCTGCTAGGAACCAGGATACGCACGTACCGCGAGAGGCTCGGCCTGTCGGTCGAGGACCTCGCCAAGAACGCCGGCCTTGACGCCGCCCTCGTGAGCAACGTGGAGGACGGCGCGGTCTATCCGTCCATCAGCGTCCTGGTGAAGCTCTCCAGGGCGCTGGGCCAGAGAGTGGGGACGTTCATGGACGACCAGTTCGTGGACGGCCCGGTCATCGTCCGCGCCGGCGAGAGGAAGGATGACGGCACCCCGCATCGCGGCGCGGGGCCAGCGAACTATCGCTACTACCCTCTGGGGCAGGGGAAGACCGATCGCCACATGGAGCCGTTCTATATTGACATAGAGCCGAACGGGGAGGAGTCCCTGTCGTCCCATGAGGGCGAGGAGTTCATCATCGTGGTATCCGGTGAAGTGGAGGTGCAGGTCGGGAAGGAGGCCAGCCGCCTCAAGGCCGGGGACTCCATCTACTACAATTCCATAGTGCCGCACCTGGTGAAGGCCGCGGGCGCCGAGAGGGCGGCCATCTACGCCGTGGTGTACACGCCGTTCTGAGGTCATCCCATGTTCCGCCAAGAGATCACCAGGGAAGCGACCCTCGGACAGCTTCTCGACGAAACGGTGGCCAAGTGCCCCGACACCGACGCGGTGGTGTACGCCGACCGCAACTACCGGCAGACCTGGAGGGAGTTCTCCGCCACCATCGACCGGGTGGCCAAGGGCCTCATGGCCCTGGGGGTGAAGAAGGGTGAGAAGGTAGCGGTGTGGGCGACCAATGTTCCGCACTGGGTCACCCTGCAGTTCGCCACTGCCCGCATCGGGGCGATCCTGCTCACCATCAACATCAACTACAAGCGCGCCGAGATCGACTACGTCCTCAAGCAGTCGGAGACGGAGAACATCTTCATTATCGACGGGTACCGCGACACCGACTACCTGGCCATGATGTACGACCTGGTGCCCGAGCTGAAGGAGCGGCCCCGGGGCCAGCTCCGTTCGGCGAACTATCCGCACCTGAAGAGGGTGCTGTTCCTGGGGCCGGAGAAGCATCGCGGGCTGTACGCCATGGACGAGGTCATGGACGTTGCCTCGCAGACCTCCGACGCCGAGTACAGGGAGCGGCAGTCGCAGCTCTCTTGCTACGACGTCGTGAACATGCAGTACACCTCCGGGACCACCGGGTTCCCGAAGGGAGTGATGCTCACCCACCACAACATAGGCAACAACGGCTACTGGATCGGCTCGTACATGAACTTCGGCCCCCAGGACCGCATCTGCATCCCGGTGCCGCTGTTCCACTGTTTCGGGTGCGTGCTGGGGGTCATGTCCAGCCTGAACACCGGGGCGACGATGGTCATACTGGAGAAGTACGACCCCGTCAACGTCATGATGTCAGTGGAGAAAGAGAGATGCACCGCGCTGTACGGCGTGCCGACCATGTTCATAACCGTGCTCGATCATCCCCTGTTCAGCAAGTTCGACTTCTCCACCCTGCGGACCGGGATCATGGCGGGGTCCCCCTGCCCGGTGAAGAGCATGCACGAGGTGGTGGAGAAGATGAACATGAGCGAGTGCACCATCGTGTTCGGCCTCACCGAGTCGTCGCCCGGCATGACGCAGACCCGCTGGGACGAGCCGGACATCAACAAGAAGTGCTCCACGGTGGGGCAGCCGCTCCCGGGGGTGGAGGTGAAGCTGTTCGATCCCGACACCGGGAAGGAGTGCGGCGCGGGCGAGCACGGCGAGGTGTGCTGCCGGGGCTACAATGTCATGAAAGGCTACTACAAAATGCCCGTGGAGACCGAGAAGGCCATCGACAAGAACGGCTGGCTCCACTCCGGCGACATCGGGATGATGGACAAGGACGGTTACCTTTCGATCACCGGCCGGCTCAAGGACATGATCATCCGGGGAGGGGAGAACATCTACCCAAAAGAGGTGGAGGACTTCATCCACCACATGCCCGGCGTGCAGGACGTGCAGGTCGTGGGCGTGCCCTCGAAGAAATACGGGGAGCAGCCGGGTGCCTATGTCATCTTGTACCCCCACGTTCAGATGACCCCGGAGGACGTGCAGGACTTCTGCCGCGGCCAGATCGCCTTCTACAAGATCCCGAAATATGTGGCCTTCGTGGATTCCTTCCCCCTGACCGCCTCGGGCAAGATCATGAAGTACAAGCTGAGGGAGGACGCGGCGAAGCGCTGGCCGGACGCGTAACGAGTTCGGCAACCCGTAAATAGTTCCTCGGAGTTCGTGGCCCCGATGCCCAAGGTCAAGGTAAGAAGCGCCGACATACATTATCACGTCCACGGCGAGGGGGAGCCGCTGCTGCTCATCACCGGCTTCAGCGGCGACCTGTACAACTGGAAGAAGGCCATTCCGTTGCTGGAGAAGCGGTACCAGGTCATCGCTTTCGACAACCGCGGGAGCGGCCTGACCGAGGACGACGGCACACCGTTCACCATGGATGACCTGGCCGACGACGCCGCCGGCCTGCTGGATACATTGGGCATCGAGAAGTCGCATGTCGTAGGCTGGTCCATGGGGGGCAATGTGGCCCAGCTGGTGGCAATGCGGCATCCCCGCCGGGTCGGCGGACTGGTTCTCATGTCCACCTACACCAAGGAGCCCGATCGCTCCCGCTTCGCCATCGATGCGATGGTGCATTCCGTTCGGGAGGGGGCGAGCATGGAGACCTTCCTGCAAATGATGAACGCCTGGTGCTCCACCGAAGGATATTACCGGGGCAAGGAGTCGATGTGCCTGAACGGCAACGGGTGCGACCCCCGCATACTGGACGGGTACGCGAGGCAGAAGAAGGCGTTGGATGCCTTCACCAGCAAGGAGCGGCTCCGTGATATACGCGCACCGACCCTGGTCATCCATGGCATCGAGGATATCATGGTCCCGCTGTACTTCGGGGAGGAGGTTGCCGCGAGCATACCCGGCGCGAAGTTCGTCACCATCCCGGCGGCGGGCCACTTCCTCCCGCCCTCGGGGTACGCCCCGGCCATCCTGAGGTTCCTGGCCAATCACCCGCTGAAGGACTGATCTCCAGGATCGCTCACGCGGGCGGTCCGCATCGGGAGTTCATGCCTGCCCCCCGGACGGCCCCTCGGCGGGGGGCGAGAGCGTCGCGAGTTCTGCGGCCTTCTCCTCTTTTGCCAGGCCGCGGTGCATGTAGAACGCGCCGAACGAGGCCACCGCAGTGGTGATCAGGATCACGATGGTAACGGCCCCCATGATCGCCTCTCCCATCTCCACGCTCACCGCCCCCATGGACAGGGGGAGGGACGCCAGGACCGCCGCGCACAGGCCCCGGGGCATCATGAACATCATGGCCTCCCGGTCGATCTTGGTGGACACCAGGCGCCGGGAGAAGTGGCGGGTGCAGAGATACCGGCCCAGGATGATGGCCACGGACATTGTCACCCCCGCCGCGATGTGGAACATGGTGACGGACATGGTCGTCACCACAATGCCCAGGTAGATGAAGAAGAAGGTCCGGACAAAGAAGGTGATCTCGTCGTGAAGGGTGCTGATGTGCTCGTCACAGACGTAGTTGCGGGCATCCCTCCGGAGGATGCTGGCCAGCTCCTCGCCATTGGACAGGGTCAGACCGAATACCAGCGCCGCCAGCGTTCCCCCGCCGGTCCCCCCGACCAGCACCTCGGTCATCGCGTACACGCCCAGCATGACCCCCAAGGTGACCATGTAGGAGAACGGCTTCCCCGAGAGTCTGGACAGGACCTTTAGCCAGATAAGTCCGGCCACGAAGCCTGCCAGAATGGAGATCAGGAAGGTCGACACCATCATCACCGCGATCCCGCCCAGGTCGGCCTTCCCCGAGAGTATGACCCCGATAAGCACCATCGCCACGATCACGGAGAGGACGTCCACGATGGCCGACTCGAGAGTGAGAATGATCTTGGCGTTCCCGGAGACCTTGAGGCCGTTGATCAGCGGGATGACGATTGCCGCGCTGGTGCCGCCGAGGATGGCGCCCATGAGCAGCGAGGTCATGAGGTCCCACCGCAGGGCGAAGAAACATATCCCCGCCACCAGGGCCAGGGATATCATGAAGGCGACCACGGTCTGGACCAGCGCCCGGTTGAGGGAGGTCAGCACCTCCCTGATATGGAGGCCCATCCCCGCATGGAACATTATCACGACCAGGGCCAGGGTCGCCACGTAGGGTGTCAGTACGGTCATGCTCTGGGCCATGGATTCGTTGATAAGGCCGGTGAAGGCCGGCCCGAGGGCCGCCCCGAACGCGATGAGGATCAGCACGTCCGGGGCCTTGTATCGCCTGAACAGATAGTCCGCCGTGAACCCTACGAGCAGGGCCACGGACCCTATCAAGAACACCATGGTCGCATCCATACTGGTCACTCTCTGGGACTGCAACGTATTTGGTATATAAAACCGGCCGCAGACCGGGATCAACAGGGCATAGCAAGAGCCTCGCGGTCCCCTCTGGGCGTCTCCGACCATGATCGGCCATCCCGCCGGCCTCATGAGCGAGCGGGGCGTAACATATGAGTGTGAGCTTTGATAGAACGGCGCGGAGAGGAGACCGCCCCATCTGGGGATTTTTAATAGGCATGACCCTATTCGCTGACCGGGGCGCGCGATGGAGCTTTCGATCGAGACCATATTGATGCAGCTGTTCGTCCTGATCCTCCTGGCCAAGGTGGCCGGGCTGCTGTGCGAGAGGATCAAGATATCCCCCGTCATCGGCGAGATCCTGGCGGGAATAATTGTAGCGAACACGTTCCTGTTCACGTCGCTGGGCCTTGACACCGACCTGAGCTTCTTCGAGATACTGGCCGAGCTCGGGGTCATCTTCCTGCTGTTCGCGGTGGGACTGGAGACGCCGTTCAGCGAGCTCAGGAAGGTGGGCAGGACCGCCACCCTGGTGGCCGTTCTGGGCGTGGTCTTTCCCCTGGTGGCCGGCATCGCCCTGATGCTTGGGCTGGGCCACGGGATGACCGAGGCGCTGTTCATCGGCGCGGCCCTGGTGGCCACGAGCGTGGGCATCACCGCCCGGGTCATCAAGGATATGGACCTAACCAACGCCATCGAGTCACGCGTGATCATAGGCGCGGCGGTCATCGATGACGTGCTGGGCATGATCGTCCTGGCCATAGTGGTCGGCGTCGCCTCCGGCAGCGGCACCAGCATCCTGGACATCGCCCTAGTGTCCCTTGAGGGAGTGCTGTTCGTGGTGATGGTCATATTCGTCGGCTCGATCCTCATCCCCCGGGCCAGGAAGCGCCTCGCCGCCCGGAAGGGAGAGAGCGCTGAAGCGAGGGACGGCTGCGCCGTGGAGCGGAAGCGCCGCGGCATCACCCCCCTGCCTCTCGCCATCATCGTCTGCCTCGGGCTCTCCTTCTTCGCCTCCTATGTGGGCCTGGCAGCCATCATAGGGGCGTTCCTGGCAGGCATGGCCTTCGCCGAGTTCAAGGACAAATGGCCCTGCGAGGAGGACTTCCATCCCATCAACGAGTTCTTGGTGCCGTTCTTCTTCCTTCATGTGGGGATGTCGGTGGACCTCGCCTCGTTCGGCGATGTCATCGTCCTCGCCGTGATCGTTACTCTGCTCGCCATCGTCACCAAGTTCCTGGGCTGCGGCCTGGGCGCGAGGAGCTTGGGCGGAAGGTCCGCCACGGTCATCGGCGTCGGCATGGTCCCCCGGGGCGAGGTGGGCATCATCATCGCCTCCATCGGGCTGAGCATGGCGGTGATCTCGGACAGCATGTTCTCCGTGATCGTGTTCATGTCCATGGCCACCACCATAGTGGCGCCTCCCCTGCTCACGTGGGCGTTCAAGAGGAAGAACAACCTTGCATGCGCGGTGCCCGAGGCCGGAGAGTGAAGCGCCTGAGCGTTCCCACTAAGGCGCCGCGCCCCGACATCCTGCGCCGGGGGCTCTTGCCTGCCCGGCGACGGATGATGTGACCAGGTCATGTCCAGCAATATTATCAATGTTGATATAATTGGGATAATTTTATATGCGATAGCGCAGTTCCTTTAGCTGTCCCGCAAGCGATACTTAAATCGACCTATCACAAAGGCATGGCTTTCTGAGTGGTGCCTCGTGCTGGCCCAATAGCTTGCGGCGAACTGAGGTGAAAAGTATATGCCCTTAACAACAAGAGCGCAAGCTCTGCTCAGGAACGCCGAAACGAGACTATCCCTCTGGCTCGACGAGATCATCGATCCGATCAATAATCACGTCTTCGAGTGGCTGATCGGGCTGATGGACCGCTTCCGGAAGCGTCCGTCCCCATCTGCCACGAACGAAGGCACCGCCGGGAGCATGGCCATGGTCCCTGCCCTCTCCCGCGCGGTACCCGAGAGGGACCATCCTTCTATCATCAAGATAAAGATCAGGGACCTCACCAAGATCTATGGGGCCGATCCCAAGCCGGCCCTGGCACTTCTCGCGGCCGGCCGGTCAAAAAAGGACATCATGGAGGCCACTGGCAGCAACGTAGGCATCCAGAACATAGATCTGGACATAAGGGAGGGAGAGGTCTTCGTCATCATGGGGCTGTCCGGCTGCGGCAAGTCGACCCTATTGAGATGCATCAACCGGCTTATCGAGCCGTCGAGCGGATCGATCGTCATCGATTCCCAGGACGTGCTGGAATTGGACGCCCACGCGCTCCGGGATCTCCGCCGGCACAAGATAAGCATGGTCTTCCAGAACTTCGCCTTGCTGCCCCATCGGACCGCCGTTGAGAACGTCGCCTATGGACTGGAGCTTCAGGGGGTCCCCCTGGAAGCCCGGCACGAGAGCGCCCGCTCCATGCTGGGGATGGTCGGGTTGGAGGGCTACGAAGAGGCCCTCCCGTCCCAGATGAGCGGGGGGCAGAAGCAAAGGGTGGGGCTGGCCAGGGCACTGGTGAACGGCCCGGACATCCTGCTCATGGACGAGGCCTTCAGCGCTCTCGACCCCATCATCCGCAGGGACATGCAGCGCGAGCTGGTGCAGCTCCAGGGAAAGGTCAGGAAGACCATTGTCTTCGTGACCCATGACCTTGAGGAGGCGCTCTCGATAGGGGATCGGATAGCGATAATGAAAGAGGGCCGCATCGTGCAGATCGGTACTCCCGAGGACATCCTGGCTAAACCGGCCGACGACTTCGTCCGGTCCTTCATGAGCAGCGTGGACAAGGCCAAGGTGCTGACCGTCGAAAGGGTCATGGAACAGCCCGGGCCCTGCCTGCCCCGGAGGACCGACCCCGTCAAAGCGCTGGCCATCATGGAGGACGAGGGGGTCACCAGGATGTTCGTGGTCGACCAGGACATGAGACTGGCCGGGCTGGTGCGCATCGAGGACCTCCGCTCCGCGCATGGCCCTGAAGAAAGCCTTGATGACATCATGATGACCGAGGTCACCGCGGTAGCACCCTCATCGCCGATAAGGGAGATCATACCCATTCTCGTCAGGACCGATCACCCGGCCCCGGTGGTGGGCCCGGACCGCCGCCTCATCGGCAAGGTCCTGCCCACCAGGGTACTGAACACCATCGAGCCCGAGGAGGCGCTGGCATGACCGGGCCCATAGGCGAGGCGGCCGTCGAACTGGTGGACCTGATCGATGAGAACCTGGGATGGTTCCTGGACGGGCTCTCCGACACCCTGGGATGGTTCCTGGGCTACGTGAGCAAGGCCCTGATGGCGATCCCCGCCCCCCTGCTCATCGCGCTCATCACGGTCCTGGCCTTCGTGGCCACCCGCAGGCTGCTGCTGACCGGCGGTGTCGCCGCGGCCCTGGCATTGATCCACTCCATGGGGCTGTGGCAGCTGGCCATGGACACCGTGTCCCTGGTGCTGACCGCCACCCTGGTGGCCGTGATCATCGGGATGCCCATCGGGATCGCCTGCTCCCGGAGCGACCGCCTCTTCGCCGCGGTCAAGGTACTCCTGGACTTCATGCAGACCATGCCATCGTTCGTGTACCTGATACCGGTGGCCATCTTCTTCGGGCTGGGGAACGTGCCAGGCATGATCGCGACGGTGGTATTCGCTCTGCCCCCCATCGTTCGGCTGACCAACCTGGGGATCCGCCAGGTACCCCGCGATATGAAGGAAGTGGCCGACTCGTTCGGCTCCACCCCGTTCCAGAAGCTGCTGCATATCGAGCTGCCGCTGGCCATGCCAACCATACGTGCGGGCATCAACCAGTGCATCATGCTCTCTCTGTCCATGGTGGTCATCGCCTCCATGATCGGGGCGAGGGGGTTGGGAGGGAACGTCCTGAGGGCCATAAATACTGTGGATATCGGGCTGGGGTTCGAAGCTGGCCTGGCCGTCGTGCTGATCGCCATCATACTCGACCGGATCACCCAGGGCACCGCTCGTCCGTCGAAATGATCCCCCGGAACGAGAAGGACCAATGCGCCGAGCTAGCGCAAGCTATCACGCTCCACCCCTCCGCGGGTGATGAATGGAAAGAACGACGAAAAAGAACGAATATGAGAGGTGAAAGAATGGACAAGAAGACGCAGAAGACAATAACGATCGGTGTGGTCTTGGCGGTCGCCCTGGCGGCCGTCTCCTACGCCGTGTGGTCATCCGGAAGCGGAGAGGATAAGCTCCAATTCGGGTACGTAGCGTGGGATGGAGAGATCGCCAGCACCAACGTGCTAACGCTGGTGCTCGAGGAGGCGGGGTTCGGGATAGAGATGGTCAACGTGGACCCGGGATTGCTGTATCAGGGCCTGGCCAATGGGGACCTTGACTTCACCACCTCAGCGTGGTTGCCGGTGACGCATAGCGGCTACTGGAATTCCTACGGGGATGATATAGATCGAGTGTCGACCAATCTGGAAGGCTGCACCATCGGGCTTGCCGTCCCCTACTACGTCTACGAGAGCGGGGTGGTCAGCATAGAGGACCTCAACGAAAGGAAAGCGCAGTTCGACAGCAAGATATATGGCATCGACGCCGGAGCGGGGGTCACGATCGCCACCGAAGAGGCCATCGAAAGCTACGGCCTGGATTATGACCTGGTGACCAGCAACAGTGCCATGATGCTTACGCAGCTCCGTTCGGCATATTCCGACGAGGAATGGATCGTGGTGACCCTGTGGACCCCTCACTGGGCGTTCGAGAGGTGGGACCTCGTGATGCTTGAGGACCCTGAGGGAGTATATGGCGGCGTGGAGCACGTGGAGACGCTGGCCCGGCAGGGGTTCCAGGAAGAGAACCCGGAGGCCTACGCCATAATCGAGCGGTTCAACTGGACCCAGGTGGACATCCAATCGGTAATGTCGGACATAGCCGACGGCATGTCCGAGAAAGAGGCCGCCCAGAAATGGATCGACGCGAACCGGGGGACCGTGGACTACTGGATCACTGGCGTGGCGAACTGAACGGCCCAAGGGGCGCTCGCCCCCTATCTTTTTTTTACTTGGGCACATCCAATGTACATATAGATACAATATCCAATTAGATAATGATGAGATAATTATTTAAGCCGCGCAGTCGTTCTTTTACTATCCTGCAAGCGACACTTTAATCGACCGATCGCGAGGGCGTGGCTTCATTCTAGGAGTGGCCTGACGCCCCCGTGCTGGTCCAATAGCTTGCGGCGGAACCCGTAACTGCATGCGCCCTGACGGTAAGAGCTTAAGCTCGCTCCCGGGAGGGCTATCGACAGCCGATATAAACAGAGGTTGCCACCATGGACGAGGAAAGCGGATCTGCAAGAAATGACTGTGAGGAGCGCCGGACCGGAAGCGACGTGGATATGAGAGCGGGGAGCAGAGGCGTTACCACCGTCGAGGTTACCAGGTCCGATCACCTGAGGAAGGAGGATCCCGAGCTCAATGAGATCCTGAGCCGCCCTCAGGATGTCGAGGAGGTGCGGGCCAAGCTCTTCGACCTCCTGTTCCGCAGGGAACAGGAGCTTCTGTCGGAGCGCTGCGCCATGGACGACCTGGAAAGGGCTAATGCTCTCCAGTGCATCAGGGTTTTGAAGAACATCTTTTCCGGACGCAGCGAGCGCATGACCGGGCACAGCGCGGTA
Source organism: Methanomassiliicoccus luminyensis B10 (assembly GCF_000308215.1). Taxonomy (NCBI): domain Archaea; kingdom Methanobacteriati; phylum Thermoplasmatota; class Thermoplasmata; order Methanomassiliicoccales; family Methanomassiliicoccaceae; genus Methanomassiliicoccus; species Methanomassiliicoccus luminyensis. Next base: position 101,539 of record NZ_CAJE01000004.1, on the reverse strand, counting down.
GCGACCCTTTTAAGCATCGTCCGCGGGGGCGGGGCGGTGGAGGTGGAGAGAAGGGCCTTTTTCACGGACATCTCCAACATCGCCAAGGGCTCCCTGGGCCGATCGGACATCTGCCCCGACGAGGCCCCCTCGTTCCTGGCCTATGGCGGCAGGGAGGGTGCCCGCATCCGGTCGGACTACCTCGACCGGCTGGGCCAGAGGTGCGAGGAAAAGATCGGGTCGTACCGCACCGGCCTGGAGCCGGAGATCGTGGAGGTGCGGAAGCGGAACCGCGACATGATACTGGATGTGCTCGGCGGCACCGAGGATGACTGGAACGACCATCGATGGCACCAGCGCAACGCGCTCCTGGACCTGGACCAGGTCTCCGCGCTGGTGGATCTCACCGAGGAGGAGGCCGCGGCCATTGACCTGGCGGTCAACCACCACCTCCCTTTCGGCATCACCCCCTACTACCTTTCGCTGTTCGACCCCGAGCCGTCGGGGCGGTGGGACCACGCCGTGAGGGCCCAGGTCATCCCTCCCCTGAGCTACGTGCGGGGGGTGCTGGAATCCAGAAGGAACGGGGGCGCCTCGCTGGACTTCATGAAGGAGGGGGACACCTCCCCGGTGGACCTGGTGACCCGGCGATACCCCATGATCGCCATCCTCAAGCCCTACAACACCTGCGCCCAGATCTGTGTGTACTGCCAGAGGAACTGGGAGATCGGAGGGGTCTCCTGCCCCGACGCCACGGCCTCCGACGATAGCATCGACGGGGCCTTGGACTGGTTCGAGGACCACCCCGTGGTGTCGGAGGTCCTGGTCACCGGGGGCGATCCCGCCCTGCTGGATGATGATAAGCTCTCCAGCCTGCTGCGGAGGCTCTCCGACATCGAGCACATCGCCAGGATCAGGATCGGGACCCGCCTACCGGTGGTCCTGCCGATGCGATTTACCGACGAGTTCGTCGACAGCATCGGACGGTTCCACGTGCCCCCGGAGAAGGACCTCTGCATGGTGACGCATTTCGAGCACACCTATGAAGTGACGCCGGAAGCGGTGGCCGCGGTGCAGAAGTTCCGCATGCAGGGCATCGCCGTGTACAACCAGCAGGTGTTCACCTTCGAGAACAGCCGGAAATTCGAGACCGCCGCGCTGCGGCTCCTCCTAAAGCAGGTGGGGGTGGACCCCTACTATACGTTCAACACCAAGGGGAAGACGGAAACGAACTGGTACCGGGTGCCCATCGCCCGCATCCTCCAGGAGCGGAAGGAGGAAGCGAGGCTCCTGCCCGGGCTGTCGCGCACGGACGAGCCGGTGTTCAACATACCCGCCCTGGGGAAGAACCACCTGAGGTCGTGGCAGAACCACGATCTTATCACGATCTCTCCCCAGGGGGAGAGGGTCTATGAGTTCCATCCCTGGGAGAAGAACATCACTACCGCGTCGACCTACATGTACACCGACGTGCCCATTCTGGACTACCTGCTGAGACTGAGGGAGCGGGGCGAGGACCCCGAGGAGTACCGCAGCATCTGGTATTACTTCTGAAGCTCCGGGAGCCTGGAGAAAGCCTCGTCCTTGCTCTTGTACCTCAGCAGCTCCCGCCAGAACGCCGGGGTCAGGATCGCGAACGCCGTCAGGAACTCCATACGGCCCGCCCACATGGCGAACATGAGCACCATCTTGGCCGGGTCGGGGAGCAGGCCGAACGTACCCATCGGCCCGAGGCTGCCCAGGGCGGGGCCGGCATTGGACACCGCGGTCATGGCCGCGCTTAGTGATACCATGGGCTCGATGCCCATGAGGGCCAGCGCGACGGTGCAGGCCCCGATGGTCCCGAGATAGCACATCACCACCGCCATGAGCGAGGATACCGTGTTCTCTCCCAGTATCCGCCCGTCCAGCTTGATGGAGAATATCGCCTTGGGGTGGACCGTCTTGTACAGCGACGCGGCAATGAACTTCCGGGAGATGACGAACCTGATCACCTTGAGGCCGCCGGCGGTGGAGCCGGAGCTGCCCCCGATGACCATCAGCGCGAAGAGCATGAACAGGAGGCTGGTGCTCCATATCGAAAAGTCAGTAGTGGCGAACCCCGTGGAGGTCATCACCGACAGCATCTGGAAGGTGGAGGCCCTTATGTTCGCCTCCACGCCCCCGCCGTAGTCCCCCCACAGCAGCGCCGCCCCCACCGCGCTGAACAAGACCACCAGCAGCGCGTAGGTCCGGAACTCCGAGTTGCGCCAGTACGTCCGGGCGCTGCGGGACGCGATGGCCTGGAAGTGCAGATAGAAGTTGGTACCGGCCAGGAACATGAACACGATGATTATCCACTCCACCACCGGGTCGTTGAAGTACTCGATGCTCCGAGTGTGCGGCGAGAACCCGCCGGTGGACATGGTGGAGAACACCACGGTGGACGCATCGTATATGCCGATGCCGGTCAGCAGCAGGAGGCCCAGCTGGGCCAGGGAGAGGCCCAGATAGATGAGGTGGAACTTCTTCGCCTCCGCCTGGACCCGGAGGGTGACGTTCTGGGTGTCCATGCCGGTGGTCTCGTTCCGGACCAAGTTGCGGCCGGCCACCCCCAGCATGGGGAAGATGGTGACGAATATCATGACTATGCCCGCGCCGCCGAGCCACTGGACGAAGGACCGCCACAGCAGCAGGCTCTTGGGCCACGATTCTATGTCCAGCATTATGGTGGCCCCGGTGGTGGTGAAGCCGCTCAGGGTCTCGAACATGGCGTCCAGGGGGCCCATGCCGTACATGACGAACGGTATCGCGCCGAATATGGTGGCCACGAACCAGCCGGTCGTCAGCACCAGTATTGCCTCGGTGGGCCGGGTCGTCACGGACGACTTGTACCTCAGCACCAGCGGTATGCCCACCATGGTCGTGAGCAGCCACGGGTAGATCCATGGCCGGGGGTCCTCGCCGTAGAACAAAGCCACGGACATGGGCACCAGGAACGAGATGGAGATGTAGGATATCAGGAGGCCGAACAAGTAGGGCACGGTGCCCTCCTTGCGGGCGATCCGCTCCTGGAGGCCGTACCGGTCCAGGCCGAGCTTGTGGATCGAGGTCTTCAGGCGCTTCTTGACCGGCTTCTTGAGCTTTACCTTGATCTCTTTCTTAACCACGTTCCGTCTCAACTTCAAGGGCTCACCGGGATATTGACATGGAACATCCTTTCCAGCACGGAGATGTCCGACCGGTCCGCGTAGATCAGCAGGGTATCACCATCCATGATGTGGGTGTCAGGGTCCGGGATTATGACCGTCCCGTCGCTGATCACCGCGGCGATGGAGGTGCGGTCGGGCAGCTTGGCATCGCCGAGGCGGACGTCCCTGAGGCGGTTCCGGGAGCCCACCTTGAGGGATATCAGCTCCTCCTTGGCGCCGTTCATCAGCAGCACCACCTCGAAGTCCGGGACGGTCTTCTTCACGATCTCGTTGGCCACCACTCCGTAGTAGCCGACGGCGGCGTCGATGCCGGCCATCTGGAATATGTCCCGGTACTCTTGCTTCGAGTACATGGTGACGGTCTTGGATACGCCCAGATGCTTGCCCACCAGGCACGCCAGGAGGTTGCCCTCCTCATTGTTGGTGGTGCATACCAGCACATCAGTGTTGCCAACGTTCTCGTTGCGCAGCACCAGCGGGTCGGTGCCGTTGTCGTTGATGATGACCACGCCATCGAACTTGCGGGCCAGCTCCCTGCACCGGGCCTCGTTCTTCTCGATAAGCCGGACCGATACCTTCTCGTTCTCCAGCATGCACAGGAGATAGTCGGCTATGATGCTGCCCCCCACGATGAGAATGTCCTGGGCCCTCTTCCCGACCCCCAGGACCCGGTCGAACTGCACGATGCCGGCCTCGTCCCCGATGACCACTACCTCGTCGCCGCAGACCAGGTTCTCGTACTCCTCGGGCAGGAGGATCTCCCCGCCCCGGCGTATCGACAGGATCCTGCAGTCCCGGGGCAGGCTGAGGCCGGTGATGGGGATGGCGGTGCGGCCGTTGCCGGGCACCCGGAACCTGGCGATCTCCAGCCCCAAGGAGGGCATGGACTCGTGGTCCACCGCGTTCCTCAGCATGGCGAGCTTCTTCATCTTGGCCGCGATGAGGTACTCCGGGGAGATGATGTCGTCCACCCCCAGGAACTCGGAGACCTTGCTCCCCTGAGTGTAGTCATGGTCCCGCATCCTGGCCACGGTGATCGCTTCCGGCCGTATCTGCTTGGCCACCAGGCAGGCGAACACATTGGTCTCGTCCCTCTCCGTGACGGCGAGGAACAGGTCGATCTTTTCCTTCATGACCCTCTGCAGGACCTTGGGGCTGGCCCCGTTGGCGTTCATGGCCCCCACGTTAAGGGTATTGATCACGTGCTCGTACCGTTTCTCGTCCTCCTCCACCACCAGGACGGAGTGCTGGCTCGACAGTATCCTCGCTACCGCGTAACCTACGGTGCCGGCACCTATGATCGCAATCTGCATCTGAATTCCACCATTTATCGGATCTCGCCGCTGCTCGGCGGGGCCATAGGGCTCAGTAGGCTTAAAATGTGCATCTATTTAAAAAGTGGATGGCTAGCACAGCGGAAACGTTCATGAGCGGCCCGCTCATTTGGTCCATCCATTATGACGACACCTCAAGAGAGCTACGATCAGCTGATGGCACGGTGCAAGGACCTCGCCGTCCTCCGGGCCGCCAACGGGATCGTGTACTGGGACATGGAGACCATGATGCCCCCGGCGGGCCTGGAGCTCCGCAGCGAGCAGCTGGCCCTGATGGACCGGGTCGCCCACCAGATGCAGGTCGATCCGGAGTTCCCCCGGCTCCTGAAGAGAACGGAGGGCCGCGGGTCCAAGGGGCTCACCCCCGAGCAGCAGAGGAACGTACGCCTGGCGCGCAAGGCCTACGATGAGGAGTCAAAGCTGCCCGAGGAGCTGGTGGCCGCCATGTCCAAGCACCAGGCCATCTCGGTGGGCGCGTGGAAGAGGGCCAAGGCCGCCCGCGACTACTCCGCGTTCATGCCCGAACTGCAAAAGATGATCGAACTCAAGGAGCGCGCGGCGACCATACTGATGAGGGTCAAGGGGACCAGGACGCCCTACGACGCCCTCCTGGACCTCTACGAGCCGGGAATGACCGCGGAGGCCATCGACAAGGTGTTCGCCCAGATGCGCCGCGGGCTCCTCAAGATCATGAAGAGCATAGAGGACGCCCCCAGGCCCAACACCGCCTTCCTGTCGCGCAAGGTCGGCATCCCCGCCCAGAGGAGGGTGAGCGCGGAGGCCATGAGGTTCGTGGGGTACCAGACCGCCGGGCCGGAGGCGTGGGGGCGCATCGACGAGACGGAGCACCCCTTCACCGGCGGCTACTACGACGACGTCAGGATCACCACCCACTACTACCCGGACCGCTTCGTGTCCAACCTGTTCAGCGTCCTGCATGAGTCCGGCCACGCGCTGTACGAGAGGGGCCTGCCCCGGGAGTGGATGTATCAGCCTATCGGGACCGCCTGCAGCTACGGCATCCACGAGTCGCAGAGCCGCTTCGTGGAGAACATGATCGGACGGAGCCCCGAGTTCATCGAGCACATCACGCCGTTCCTGAAGAGGCAGGCCCCCAAGGCCCTCGCCGGGGTCGGCGCGGAGACGCTGTTCAAGGCCGTGAACGCGGTGGGGCCGTCCAAGGTGCGTGTCGAGGCCGACGAGGTGACCTACGGGCTGCACATCATAATAAGGTTCGAGCTGGAGAGGGACATCTTCGAGCATAAGGTCACCGTGGAGGAGCTGCCGGAGGCCTGGAACGAGAAGTACGCCAGGTACCTCGGCGTGAGGGTGAGGAACGATTCCGAGGGAGTGATGCAGGACACCCACTGGGCCGGCGGCTCCTTCGGGTACTTCCCCAGCTACGCTCTGGGCAACATCTACGGCGGGATGTTCCTGAAGAAGATGACCAAGGACGTTCCCGGCTGGAGACGGTCCGTCGGCGACGGCGACCTCGGCCCGGTCAGGCAGTGGCTGGCTGAGAACATCCATTCCAAGGGGAACCTGTACGACCCCGCGGAGCTGGTCAGGACGGTCACCGGGGAGAGGGTGAGGGTGCAGCCCTTCCTTGACTACCTGAGCGCGAAGGTCGAGAGGGTGTACGGGACCTGATAAGCAAGGGCCCACTGCCATATACGGCTCCGTCGATGCGGTGCTCATGGTCAAGATAGAGGTCATGGTGGCCGGCTGCGCCAAGTGCAGGCGGCTGGAGGGCAACGTGGCCAAGGCCCTGCAGGAGCTGGGCCTCGACCTGCCCATCGAGAGGATCGAGGGTCTGGAGGCGATCAGGGCGCGCGGTCAGATGCGCGCCCCCGCTCTCTACATCGACGGGGAGCTGAAGGCCGTCGGCCAGGTCCCCGGCGTGGAGGATATAAAACAGATGATCGTTCAGGCCACGGCGCGGAGGGACTGAGCCTTTCCGGTCGCGGCCGGTCCGATCGGGGCCTGGAATAAGAATGGTTCGACCGGCCGGCGCGCGCCGGCCGGTCCGTTCATGCTCTGTTCCTGTCCCCGGGCCTTGGCGCTCACCTCAGGTGGACCTTGCCGTGCTCCTGGAGGTTCGCCTGGGTCTCCTCGCGGGTGGACCCGGTTATCTCCTCCCCGCATTCGGGGCATTTGACGGAGTATTGCCCGCTCCTGCCCCTGATGGCGTCGCTGGCCCTCTCCAGCAGCCCCCTGGCGCCTCCGGCCACGGCCCCCGCGCCGGCCCCTACGGCACCGGCAGCGCCGCCTACGGCCGCTCCGGTCCTTCCGGACTCATAGCTCTTGGAACCGTAGTCCCGGGTGTCCCGGGCACCCTCGCGGATCCTCTCCGCCCCTTCGTGGAGCGTTCCTCTGATGGTGCCCCGGTGAGAGGTCCTCTCGTGCTCCTCAAGGTTCTGGCGAGACTCCTCCATGGTGGAACCGCTGAACCGCTCCCCGCAGGTGCTGCAGGAGGATACGTTCTTCTCCACCCTGGTGGGCTCGGCCTTCGGCTTGGCGGCCGCCTCCTTGTGGATCCTCTCATGCTCCACCAGCTTCCTCTTGGTCTCCTCGGCGGTGCTGCCGACGACCTCCTGGCCGCAGGTAGTGCACTGGGCGATGGGGCGGTCCGAGGACATCACCTGCTTGGTGACGGTCTTCTCCCGGGGCCGCTCTACCACCCTCTCCTTGACCACGGTCTCCTTGGTGGTGCACTTCTGGGCAGCGGCGGGCTTCACGGCCGGGGCTGCCGCCGCAGGCTTCTTCACTACCTTCTCCTTGACCACCTCCTTAGCCGCCCCGCACTTGGGCGCGTGCGCGGCCAGTTTCCGCTCCGCTTCTGCCTGGGTCGGCGCGGTGAACTCTTGGCCGCAGCCACAGGTGGCCGTGTGGGCATGCCCCGCGGCGGGAGCCACCGTCTTGGCGACGGGCTTCTCCACTACCTTTTCCCTCACTGCCGATTCCTTCGCGATCGGCTTGGCCGCGCCGCACTTCGGGGTGTGCTCGGCCAGCTTCCTTTCCGCCTCGGCGGCGGTGGGAGCGGTGAACTGCTCTCCGCACCCGCAGGTGGCGGTATGAGCGTGCTCCTTCTCCACGACCTTCTCCCTTACGGGAGCGGGCGCCACTGCTGCCCTGGTGGTCTCCCGGGGCGCGCATTTCTCGGGCGCCGCCGCAGCCGCCGCCCTTGCCGGCGGCTCTACTGGTATCAGGACCGTGTCCACGCCATGGAGCACCCCGTTGCGGCACTCGATGTCGGGCATGACGACCTTGGCCCCGTTCACCTTGAACTCATCGCAGGTGTCGAAGTTGATGTCACGTCCCTCCAGGGTCTTCACGTTCTTGGTGGAGAAGGAGTCCTTCGCCATGATCGTCCCGGGGACCACGTGGCTCTTCAGGAACGAGGTGAGCCTTCCCCTGTCGTTCATGAGCCCCTCCATCGATCCGGCAGGGAGCTTCCTGAACGCAGCATCGGTCGGCGCGAACATCGTGAACGGCCCGGCGCCATCAAGGGCGCTCTCCAGGCCCGCCGTCCTTATCGCGCTCACCAGAGTACTGAAGTTGCCGGCATGCTCCGCCGTTCCAACCAACTTTCTCTCTCTGTGCAGTATGCCATGTCTATGCGGTGTTGCCATAGGCCATCCCGCATCTCACGTGAGAAGGCTTCTTATTAATATCTATCCCGATAACATTTCATCATAGGGACATCTGGCCTGATCGGACTTGAAAGCATTCCCGCGTCATTTCGCATGCGTCCCGGAGGGTAGGATAGGGGCCTCGCGGACCGGCATCTGGGCAGAAACCCATATAATCGGCCTCGCCGGTCCCCCTTCGTTCATTATGCCCTCAGCGAAGAAGCCCGCCGCCAAGAAGAAGGCCGTTGATGTCGTTCCCGCCGCCCTCCAGCTCATCGCCCAGAAGGGCTATTCAAAGATAACGCTGGCCGAGATCGCCAAGTCCGCAGGCGCGGACCTGGCGTCGGTGAAGGAACGCTACGAGGACAAGGACGAGGTTCTGCACGAGGCATTCAAACGCGGGCAGAGGGGCATGGAACGGAAACTGCGCCAGCAGGTCACCGGGGACCTCGGCGACCATCTGGGCACGCTGTTCGACGGGTTCATGGAGGCGGTGGCCCCGTGGGGTCCGGAGCTGTACATGGGCATGCTGTATCAGGCCACCGAGGACCGCGCCCTGTACGAGGCCGTGAGGAAGGCCTCAGAGGGGATGAACTTCGCGGTGAAGGCATACCTGGCCCAGATGGTGGCGATGGCCATCGTCGAGGAGATCCAGGGGGTCGAGAGGGTGAACCGCGAGATGGTGTCCACGTTCATGGAGTATCTTGCCGGCGTACTGGAGGGCAAGAAGCTCGCCGACATCAGAAAGGCCTGGGTGTCCAACGCCGGCCACATGATGAGGCCATCCTCCAAGACCACTGTGCCTTAGACAGAGCCGTCCTGGGATGATCTATGTCAGCCGCTCACGAACTCGTTCGTGAGCATGCAGCTGAGCTCGACCATCATCCACCGCGTTCGGCTCGCTGACGCGGAGCCTGCCATCGGCTCGCGTGGAGAAGGCGGCGATGTTCCTGCTGGCGTCCAAGTCTGCATCGAACATGAACCCGCACTAAACGCGGCTGAATGCTGTCCCGTTCTATCGATCCAAGACACGCTGATGCGCCTCGCTGGCGCGCTGACCGTCTCAACGAGCTCAGCGGCGCGTTCCATAATGTGTCGTGATGGTGCGGAACATCCTATTGTGCAACGCTATTCTGCTGCTTGCGCTCATCGTTGTTCGTCCCGCCGTCGAAAAGATGAGATTTATGGCGATGTTTTTTATAATCTTCTTTAAATGAGTATCTCATGCTCGAAGGGGGGCTCGTATTCTCCCTCAACTCTCTGGTGGCAGGGGTGCTCTGCGTCGCCCTTGGCATCTACGTGTTCCGCAAGAACCCTCACCTCAAGGGCTCTCAGGTGTTCATAGTGCTGATGTCGTTCGCCTCTCTCAACGGCATCGCGGAGTTCCTCATGATCAACGCGCAGGACCAGGGGACGGCACATATCTTCTCGCGCATGGTGCTGTTCCTCTCGATCTGTGCCGGCGCCAGCCTGCTATACCTGGCCTGCCGCCTCCCGTACGACCGGGCCGACCCCTGGCCGGTGAGGCATAAGAGGCCCTACGCCGCCATCAGCCTGGCGTGCGCTTCCGCCCTCGCGGTCATGCCCAGCAGTGTCAGCCTCGACCGGTACGGGTGGTGGACCGCTGTCGACGCCGCGTTCTACACCTGGCTGGCGATGGCGCTGGCATTTTGCATCGGAGCGGTGGCGGTCGTCCTCACCGGCTACCGGAGGGAGAGGGACGGGAGGCTGAGAGGGCAATACCGGATCCTGCTGGTGGGGGTGGCCATCCTGCCGACGTATGGCGCCATCGAGGTCATCCTCAACATCATGGAGATCGGCCGGCCCCCCATATTCTCCATCGCGGTCCTGACCACCGGCGCGGTCTTCGCGATCGCTCTGTTCAGGCACGATCTGTTCGCCATCGAACCGGTCAGGGAAGATGGCTTCAAGGGCTCCGGCGCACCCTCCCTGGCGGCGGGCCGGTGCGTCCTGGTCATAGGAAAGAAGGGATGCGCGGCCTATCGGATGGTGGTCGATGATCTGGCCTCGGGAGGACGGGGCATGCTCATCTCCCGCTTCCGCTCGGAAAGGGTGAAGGAGATGTTTGGCCTGACCAAGACGCCGGTCATATGGCTCTCCACCCGGCCCGGTCCGGACCGCATCGACCCCGCGGCGCTGTCGGTCCTCCAGCATACTATCGTTGACTTCCTCAGGAAAGGGGACGGGTCCGTCGTCCTCCTGGATGGGCTGGAGTACCTCCTTACCTACAACCGGGCGGAGAGCGTGCTCCGCCTCATCTACGACGTCAAGGACGCCGCCGTCGTGTCAGGGTCCAAGTTCATCGTTCCGGTGGACCCCCTGGCGCTGGAGGCCAGGAACCTGGCGTTCCTGGAGCGCGAGCTCGAGGTGGTGAGGCCCGAGAGCACTTTGGCCTCGACCGGGGAGGACGCCTGATCAGGGCGGACCGCTGGACCGAAGCAAGCATTCTATAGGCGTAGCTCCAACAAGCAGTTCGTACGACCGAGCGAAAGAGGTCATGGAGGTCCCACTATGGCAGACAGGAGATGCGATGACAGGTCCCGGCCCAGCTACTGGGGGCCGGCCAACATGATGCAGGATATGGAGCGCGCCTTCGACAGCGTCCGGATGAAGATCGGCGACCTAGCCTACTCGGCGGGCTCGGCGCTATCTCCCCGCATCCCGGCCGTGGACGTCAAGGAGGAAGGGGAGTGGTACGTCGTGGAGGCGGACCTGCCCGGCCTGAAGAGAGAGGATGTGTCCGTCGAGGTGGGGGAAGGCACCCTGTACATCAAGGCGGAGAAGGCGGAGAGCGCCGAGCAGAGCGGGGAGGGCTACCTGCGGAAGGAGCGGGGGTCCATGTCATTCTACCGCCGCCTCTCGCTGCCCGCGGACGCCGACCGAGAGCACGTCAACGCAAAATTGGAGGACGGGGTCCTCAGGATCACCATCCCCCGATCGAACGTGCCGCCGGAGCCGCACCGCCGGGTGGATGTGGACTAGGCGGCCGCGCGGCCCTGACCGGCCTGCGGAATGAAAAAATGAAGGGTTTTGATGGCCCTCAGGCCATCTTCTTGCCCGCGTCGTAGTTGGCGCTCTGGTTCCACACATCGGTGGGCTCGACGGTCCAGACGCCCACGGCCTTGAGGCCGATGGCCTTCAGGTTCTCGTTCATCTGGTCGAACAGGGGTCCGGAGGTAATGTAGTCCTTTACCTTTCCGCGGACCTGGTAGGACTTCGTCTCCTGGGTCACCAGTACGGAGACGGACTGGCCCTTCTCCTTCATGGATTTGAGGTTATTTCCGGTCTCCTTCATGAGGATGGCGCCGAAGGCGATCATCTCGGGGCTGGGGGCGACGATGCTCCCCACGGAGATGGTGTGGGCACTGCCGTCCGGACGGACGGTGGCCAAAACCTTGGAGGCGCTCGGTGTGTTCAATGCAGATACAACTTCTTGAGGCATAGCGACCATTTGTTACACCACGTAGACAAACGATTCGAAAATATTTAATTCTATATATGGTATACTTTTCTATACTAGCAATGACCGACAGCGACATCCTCCGGGAGATCCAGGACATCAAGAGGGGCATGGGTTCCTTCGGGGACCGCCTGGTCAGGCTCCGCTACCTCGACCTCAAGAACGTGTTCGTGGAAGAGATGCGGCAGGCCATGGTGGAAGAGGGCCGGCGGTCCTTCGACCAGGGCATGGACGTAATCGGGGGTACCTCCGACTGCCCCCTCAAGCAACAATGCACGGAGCAGCTGTCGGGAGCGGTGGAATCTTCCATAAGCACATTCGAAAAGGGCGACCTCCCCGGAGCCATGGACATGCTGGAACGGGCCAGAGGGCTGCTGTGCGGGGAGGGTTCGCCATGCCAGAACGATGCCTGCTCTCGGCAGGCCGCGGACACCATCCGCAGGGTGCAGACCATTCTCTCCATCTACTCCCGGCTCTCCGAGGACCTGAGCGTCCGGGAAGCGGAGGCGCTCCCTTCCCTGTCCGCTCCGAAGGCGCCGGAGGGAGAGGCCGAGGATGCCGAAAAAGTCCTGGCCCCGCTGTCCAATGCCTGGCGCATCAGGACGCTGCGCCTCCTCCGCGAGGGCGCCAGGGGCCTGTCCGATCTCGGAAAGGAGATGGGCATGAAAACGGGGCACCTGAACTTCCATATCAAGACCTTGGTGGAAGCGGGCTACGTCACAACGGACCGGCGGAGCCGCCTGTACTCCCTGACGACGAAGGGGAGGGTCGCCCTGGACTGCGTGGACGATATGCTGGCAAAGCTGAATTCACCCTAGGGGTCCGTCATCCCCCCACTCGGCGAAGGCGCAGGAGTTCGATGGGTCCGCCTGCCTCATCAACCAATGACATCGAGGAGATGGACGAGGTCACCGAAAAGCTCAGGCGGACGTTCGCGGGGGGCCCGCGCAGGACGATGCGGTCGAGGGATCGAGCGATGGACGGCAGGACTACGGCATGTCCAGCCCATAATCCCTTAAGCTGTCGCAGGCCGAATCATAGACCTTGATGTATTCTTTGGTCGGGGTGATCTTTCGAACGTTGTAGCACTCCTGGAAGGTCCTGCCCTGAGGAGCGGTCAGATAATGCCGCTCATAGCTTCGGACGATCTTGTTGACAACGGCATTGACGTCGTCGATGCTCATGCCGGCCGTCGCTATGGCCGCTTCTCCCATCATCCTTGCTTCCATACCGGTGGTGGAGTCCTCCACCACGCCCTTGGCCGACGCGCAGCCGGACAGCAGCTCCCTTCCACTGGCGGTGTCCACCATAGCCTGAGCGGCGGTCTCCAGCAGGCACATCTCCGTGCACGGCCCAGCTATCGGATAGTACTGGTTGGCCAGCAGCAGGTCGGTGTTCGCGTCGATGGCCGCGGCGGCATGACCGGCGATCTGGAGCGTCTCACGAGCGGTGGTGGTCCCCCACCGGATATGGATCGGCCCGTCCAAGTGGTAGCTCGCGTTCAGCAGGGTGAATGAGGTCAGGGTAGTGGCGATATCGCATATCGCGGTCTCCTCGATCCCGCCGGTGTACCCTCCGAACAGGGGCATCTGCTCCACCATTATCACATCGCCGTTGTTCAGCCAGCCGGCGATCATGTTCAGTCCTGCATTGTCTATCTTCAGTTCGTTGAGCTGAGAGACCTCGTGGCTGTCGGTCGGCCTCAGACCGTCCTTGCCATCACTGGCGAGACGTCCCGCCGCGGACAGCGGGGTCTCCGGGCCCTATATGCTCATGTATGGCCGCCCGGCCCGGCTGCAGGCCTCCCGGGCGCTCCTTATCTCGGCCAAGGTGGCCTTGACCTCAAAGGGCGAATCAGCAGTGGACGGTATCCCATCGATGGTGGCCATCACCCCGTTCACTATGGTGTCCACCACCTGCTCCTGGGCATAGCTCTGGATCATGGGTATGAACATGTCCTCGGAGACCGTTGCCCCGGTCGGCCCTCCCTGAACGATGGGCTTGATCGGCGAGTTGCCCTTCCGAGGCTTCATTATCGCCATGTCGCGATATTCACCGAGCTGGACCCGTCTGGGCGCCGTCCTCAGGCGGGCCCTGACCTCCTCTTCCGTCACCTTGACGACGCGGCCGGTATCGACGTTGTATATCCCCGTCGACACCAGCATATCCATCCCCGCGAGGAACAAACGCTTTTTCAGGTCGGGGTCCGTCGGGATGAACTCATCGCCAAAATTGATGTCGTATTTCTCCCTCAGCATCGCCGCTGCGTTCGGGACGATCTTATTGTCCCATACATTCTCTGTGACCCGGGGCCCTTTTTCGGAGCGGAGAAACGTCTCGTACACGTTCAAGCCCTTCTCGATGGTCGACACTCTGGACCTCCTGTCATTCCTCCGACATCAGTTGATCTACCCTTTCGACGACTTCCGCCCCGCATTCACAATAGGCGTCACCGCCGATGTCCCTTACCCATTTCTGAGTGCAACAGGCTCCTCCGAATATTGTCTTTATGTTGTTAAGCTTTTCTTCCCGGAGCCTCTCGATTATTCGCCGCTGATACACCAGAGTGGTCGTCATCAGCGCCGAGGCCCCTACGATGTCCGCTCCCTTCTCGATCGCTTCCTCTAGGAACTCGTCCGGAGAGACGTCCTTGCCCAGATCATATACCTTATAGCCTGCGCCGCGCAGGAAAGCTACGACGATGTGCTTCCCGATCTCGTGGATGTCGCCCTGCACGGTCCCGATGACCACCACTCCCTTGGAGGTCAGCGCCTTTGCGGATATGTGCGGCTCGATGACCTCCATGGCCTCTTCCATGGCATGGGATGCCGCCATAACCTGGGGCAAAAAGATCTTTCCCTCCCTGAACCGGGAACTGATGCTTGCCATGCCTTGGCTCAATCCGCTCTCGATCGCTTCGCAAGGGTTTATGCCCACGTCCATCGCATATTCCGCCGTCTCCCTGGACATGTCGACGTTCCAAGTCTCCACGGCCTCTTTCAACAACGCCAGCACTTCTTCTTTTTCTGTCATGTCCTCCTCTCCCCCTCCATTGCTGCTCCTCCACAGCAATTCCGGGCCTCCTTTGATATGGCGGCCTCCCAGTGAGGGGGGGACAGACATTCTGTCGAACGCTGGCAAACCGATTGCCCTCGTTACCTTCCCCATGGGGGGCCGATCGATGATGTGCAAACAAATATGTTTCCATCGAATGTAGCGGCGAAGCTGGCCGCCATCATCCCATCGAGATCTCGTGAACGGCCGCGCCTCATACCAGTGGCACCTCCCCGCGCCGTCCGTTCTCCTTTAATTCCAGGTCTTTTATTAGGATGGCATGTTCGGGACAGGACAGCTCGCACCGCTTGCACGCCGTTCCCGCACATAGGTCGGAACGGATCGTTGCTGTTGGAAAGGGGTCGCCTTCCCTGATCGTCAGTGCGTCCTCTGGACAGGAGTCCGAGCATTTGCCGCACATTATGCACCCTTCTAGCTCCCCGACCAGAACGGTCCCGGGGTCCTGGAGTATGGCGAGCCCTTCGCTCCCCACGTCAGAGATGTCCCGGCTCATCTTTCGCTCTACGATCGCGTCGATGGGCTCAAGGCGCAGGTGAGGGAGCCCATAAATGTCCAGCATATCGTTGTAAGCATGCCTCGGCATGCCGTACAGCCACAGCGAGAGCTCGATCGAGTAGATGTTCTTGAACACCTCTGAAGTAGCGAACATGCAATGAGTGGCCCGGAGGTTGCGCGCCAGTTCCCTCAGGTCGTCCAGCTCCATCTTTCCAATGGCAAGCTCTTTGGCCAGCACAAGGGATGTGTTGCCGTATTGGACTATCTTGCGGGACCCCGGGGAGACCATGCCCACTCTCTGGGCCTTGATCGCGTCCACGTACAGTCCCGACGCCCCTGACATGAGGGACAGGGGCACGTCATCCACCCATAGCCCGGCCGCCCTCATCAGGGTGAGGTAGCCTGCGCGTATGGCGCCGATGGCCTTCCCCGCCTCCATGATGTCATCCCCCGTGACATAGATCCCGTCCTGGAGATGCAGCCGCTCATCGGGAGTGCGCACCTTCAGCATTTCCACCAGGCCGCTCCTGATCCCACAATCCAGTGCGGCCACCACCCCGGT
Source organism: Methanomassiliicoccus luminyensis B10 (assembly GCF_000308215.1). Classification (NCBI taxonomy): domain Archaea; kingdom Methanobacteriati; phylum Thermoplasmatota; class Thermoplasmata; order Methanomassiliicoccales; family Methanomassiliicoccaceae; genus Methanomassiliicoccus; species Methanomassiliicoccus luminyensis. The sequence goes on along the minus strand of NZ_CAJE01000004.1, from coordinate 85,790 downwards.
CCCGGTGATGCCTTTGGCCCGGGCGTGCATCTTTCCCATCCTCTTGACCTCGCCCGTTCTGGGGTCGACCGCGTCCCCCTCCAGGGGGTCGAAGCGCTCGTCCAGCACCCAGCAGTCCCAGCACTGGCCGCGCATGTTGACCTCAGATATCGCGTAGGGGGCCGCCAGCATGCCCATCTCTATCTGCTGGCCCTCCAGCGCGGGCCCTGCCGCGGCCGAACCGGAATATACCTTTCCGTCCTTGATCAGGGCCATTTCCGCATTGGTCCCGTAGTCTACGACCAGGCAAGGCTCGCTCTGCTCCATCGCGCCTGTGACCAGCAGCATGGCCAGCGCATCGGCCCCTATCTCGTGGCCTACCGCGGGGGGAACTATCACGGACGCCCGCGGCATCCCCCGGAGGCCCAGGCCGTTCGCGGGAACGATATCGCCGTCCCGCTTTGGCGGTACCACGTTGAGCGATTCCAACATCTTTTTTCCAGCGTAAGCGAGATCGCGTATCTCGATGTTCTGAAAGAGCGAAAGTTGAAAGGGGTTCCCGCACACCGCGATCCTGGTGACCTTTTCCAGATCGACGCGGAGCATGGGGAGAAGGCGGTTCAGCGTATCCATGATGAGCCTGTTGCTTCGCTCCATCCCCACATCGATGGCGAAGTTGACGTGATCGATGACGTTAGAACCGGGGATGGGATGGCGGGTGGTCACCGCGGTAGAGAGGGTCTTGCGGCCATCGAGATCGACGGCCTGGGCCCTAAAGCCGCTGGTGCCGAGGTCCAGCGCGATAACTATGTCGCCCATCAGTAGACCTCCAGGCCGACCGCGTTGCTCAACGATATCGGTGCCCTGAGCATGGTGAGACTGGCACTCCAGACGGCCATGACCGACACGCCGAGCTGCAGGGGATCATGAATGATCGTCCTAGCCTTATCGATCCCCGCCTCGTCAAAGGAAAAGGGCATGCCCGGTGAGGATATCACCGCTCCTTCGCGGACCCATTCCCCGGGGATCGTGGCGGGGGAGGCATTGAATATCATCATGCTCCCGAGCATCGCTTCCCTGAGGTCCGAGCATGCCCTCAATCCATCGAACTTATTCTGGAGGGCCTTAGCTCGCTCCCTATCGATGTCGAACACGGTCACCCGCGCGTTCTCCCGGACGAGCAGCTCCGCCGCGCAGGACCCCACTCGTCCCGCGCCGATCAGCAGGACGTCCTTCCCGTTCAGCCCTCCCACCGCCTTCTTGAGGGCCGTGACGTAGCCCAGGGCGGTGGACCTCGTATTGTTCACGGCCTTGCCGGCGTGCCGGTTCAAGGCCACGAACTCCTCGTCGTCGGCCATGAATATTATGTCCGCCTTGGCCGCCACGGCGTCGCTGAGCCCGGCGACATCGGGCCGGCGGGTGGTGAACGCGGACATGCCGAGATGCTCCAGGATCGAGCAGACCGATTCCGAGAAACCTCCGGTTATGCCCTTCCCGGAGGAGACCGGGACAGAAGCGGCCACGAACCCCTCCATGACGAGGTCATGGGGGCCGATGCCGACCGAGCGATATGCCAGGTCCTTGAGCGTCATGTCGAGGTCGCTCACGAGATCGGCGTCTCGTTTAACGAGGGAGCGGGGGACGTTGCTGATCATGTCCGGGGTCAGTCGGGTCAAAATGCCACCCCCGCGTGAAGCTCATCGCATCCGGCCAGGTCGTTCTGCCGCATGATGCTCCCGATGCAATCCACCCGCTTGGACCACGCGCTCTGCGCGGTCGGGCCGGCGCATATGATCGTTGCCCTCCAGCTCTTCTTGTCGGGGGAGAAGTCCGTTATCATTTCGTCCGAGCCGAACAGGCCCGCTTGGATCCGGGGCTGCCGGACCTCCGAGAATATCCCCTCTCCGCACGATCTCACGGAACCATCATCAACGGCGATATGCTCGTAGATCGAGGCGCCATTGCGGACAGGAGGGTTCTCATCCAGCTCTCCGCAGGCCACCGCTTTGACCAGCAGCTCGACCATGTTCAGCCCGGTCGCGTGATATACCGCGATGGGGGTTTGACTGGGGATGCGGGCATCGATCTCCAGGACCTTGGGGATGTCATTATGAACGATGGCCTCGACGTCCATTATCCCGCGCAGGCGCAGCCCCTCGGCGATCTTTCTCGCGCAGCGGCTGAAGCTCTCGGCGACACCCCTGTCCAGCCCGTCGACCGGGCAGCGCACCATCCTGCAATCGTAGGTATCGTCGGTCACCACTTCGGTCAGGGTCAGCGGGACGGCCTTTTCGCCGTCCCCGATCACCTCGATGGAGATGCTCGTGCCCTCCACGAACTCCTGTATGATCGCTTCGTCGCCGAGCTCGCGGACCCTCCGCTCCCCCCGTTCGACCTCCGCCTCGTTGGTGGCCATCGCAACCCCCACGCTTCCGCTTTGGCCGGAGGGTTTTACGATCACCGGGAGCCCGCAATAAGGCCAGCGGGCCGGAGTTGGCACGTTCAGCCCTTCGAGGTATCGGTTCGAGAGCGCCTTCGATGAGGACAGCTTGTACGCGCTCAGGTCGAATATGAAAGGAATACTAATCTCGCGGAACATTTTGTCGAGCGCTACCAAGGTGGACAGGTTCTCATTTGCCGGAATGACCGCATCGCACTGGGAAAGGACCTTCTTTGCCATGGGCTCATGTTTTTCCACATCAAGCACCACCGCTTCGTCAGCCAGAGACAGCGCGGGAGCGGTCTTCCGACGGTCGATGACAATAGTATCGTAGCCCGCTTTCTTCGCCAGATAGGCCGCTTCTATTCCCTGGAGGGCACCTCCAACGATCCCAAGCCTCAACTTCCTACCCCCCTCCGACCGCGATCGATCTCTTCCAGTCCTCGATGAGGTCCTTGTATGCGCAGGAAGGGGCCATTCGAACGCCCAGATCATCCAGCACCTCACTGGCCTGATCGACAGTGCGACCTCCGCACTCAATGTCCAGCTCGTGCTGCGCCACTCCCGCCAGGCCTTTGTTCGGAGGTATTATCGAGGTAATGACGTTGGCCCCCGCCTCAAGCCTCGGCCTCAGCCCGTTCAGGCCTTCGATGTCCAAACTGGCAGGTATCAGCCTATCCGGGTGCACCAGGCGCATCACCGCCAGGGTGACCAGCTCATCCAGCATCGTCGAGGTCGAGCCATATGTCCGGCCGCACTGCTGGGGGATGTAGGTCATTGCCCTCACCTGGTGTACACCCAGGTCCCTCATGGTCTGGATGGACCATGCCCTGTCCTCGATGCTCTCGCCCACGCCGATCATGATGCCTTCTTCGGCCAGCATGCCTGAGCCCATCGCCCATTTTTTCTGAGAGAACCTTTCATCATAGTCCTGGTGGGGCCTCAGCCTTCTGAACAGCCCGCGATTATGGGTCTCCTGATAGCAGGCGAACCAGTCCGCACCCGCTTGTTCCAGGTCCCGGAAGGAACCTTGCGGCATTACCCCGGGGGATACCATCAAGGGCACATCTACGGAATCGTTGACCTTCTGAACGACCTCGACAAGCCGATGATAGCCGTTCTCCCTGTGGATTACAGGGTCTTCGCCCATGGTAAGGTCGACCAGATGGACCCCGGAATCCTCCAGGTCCGAGGAAAGAGCGACGATTTCCTCATCCGTCTTCCTGTATCTTGCGATGTCCGTGTTGGATCGCTTGTAATAGCAGAAAGAGCAGTCATTGCGGCAGTGGGTGGAGAAGTAAACGAAACCATAGCAGAACACCGAGCTGCCGAAGTTCTTCTCCTTGACCTCCCTGGCGGCACAGAATAGATCCTCCAATGTCGAGGGATCCCTTACGGAGAGCAGCGATATCGTTTCCTCCAGGTCCAATCGCTTCCCTTCCACGGCCTCCTGCAGTACCCCTTCCACCTCTGACGATCCGGTCATGGCCTCGCTGTCATACATCGATCCTTGCCCCCTGTAAGTAAATGAGGCTGCGCCCGACCTTCCTGATGTTGCTCTCGGCGCTCTTTGACATCAACAGGCGCTCCAGGCCAAAGCCCACTCCGACCCAGGGGTCCTCGATCCCATGGGCGCGGTCCAACGCATGAGGGCCCAGAGCGGCCGAGGCGACCTCGGACCCGTCCACCTCGACATCTATCGTTCGGGAATAGACCTCGGAGTCGCACTCGCAAAGCTGGTAGTCGAGACCGACCGCCCCCATCACCGTCGCTATGTGATGGTGCAGCTGGGCCAATGGATCGCCCTGGGGGGCCAGCTCTACCAAGTTGAGCATCGTGAACTCCTCGAGGTGGTCCGAACCGTGAGTCTCTATCCGGTAGCAAGGACCTATCTCGAACAGACGAAGCGGCAACTGAGCGTTGCGCTTCAGGTGCCTCATGAGGAAGTACAGGTTCGGGGCCAGCATCGGCCGTAGACATCTTGTCCCGTCGACCCAGAATATCTGCTTGTTCAGGGGGTGGGCGCAGGAGATGCCCATCTTTCGAATGGAATCCCCAGATATTATCGTGGGGGTCTTGACATCCAAGAAGCCCTCGTCGACGAGGGCTTGGGCCAGGACCTCTTCCATATGAGAAAGGGGATGGCGCTTCGGCGCATCCAGTGCGTCCCTGACCACGTTACGGTTATATGATTGATAATAGGCGACCTCCTTGATGAAAGCCGCATCCCTGTCCTCTGCCGTACTGAACGCGGCCCCTTCATCGGGGACCCTCCCCAGCTCTCTAAGCCTCTGCTTCTGGGACGGGGTCATGTCGAAGATCAATTGCCATCCCCCATCCTCGGATTCATAATGTTGTGAGCGAAGGGCCCGGGAGTCGAACCCGGCTGCCGTGGCTGTAGAGGCCTGGCGGTCCCTGACCAACCCTCCATCGTTAAACGTAAGCCTTTGCGGGCCTCGAATGATGTTGTCGGAGGAGAACGATCTTTACGGATTTGGCAGCGCGCGATCCCCTGATGACGAGTGCTCGAGATCGAGCGCATAGGCAGGGTTGCCAACGAAGAACTAGCAATGAACGGACCGCGTTTCATCAGCGCCCTCATCGTCATTCCCTACGAACAATGAGAAAAACATAGTCCATATATAATAATTACTATCAAAATCAGGCCAGTAATCTGATGCATATATAAATTTTACTTTTTTTAGTTATAAAGTCCTTAAGTTCAGTATTTAACATTTACTGTTCAATACTACTGTTTAATATACATGTTATACAATAAACACTCAAACTTTTTATACCATGCATAAAAACGCAAGGGAGGAAGATAAAATGAGCAAAAATGATGAAATATTAGGACGTCTAAAAAAGTCCATTGAGACTTGGGACGTAAAGCTTGCCGAGACGGCCGCAAAGGAGGCCTTGGACGCAGGAATAAAGCCCGGCGATGCTGTTGAGAATGGTCTCGGGAAGGGAATGGAGACCATCAGCGCACTGTTCGACGAGGCCAAGATCTACCTGCCCCAGGTGCTGGCGGCGTCCACCGCTATGGAAGCTGCGTTGAAGGTGCTGGGGCCGGCCATGTCCGGCGGCGTAGCCTCGGCCAAGGGGACCGTGGTACTGGGCACTGTGCACGGTGACATCCACGAGATCGGCAAGAACGTGGTCGCGGCGATGCTCCGCGGCGCGGGCTACAAGGTCGTCGATCTGGGGAGGGACGTGCCGGCGGAGAAGTTCATAGAGGCGGCGGATGAGAACAAGGCCAAGGTCGTGGGGGCCTCGGCCTTGATGACCACCACCATGGTCGTCCAGAAGGAGATCGTCGACCTCGTGAAGGAGGGGAGCGTGAATATCAAGACCATTTTCGGTGGCGCACCTGCATCGGAAGAGTGGGTGGCGAGCATCGGCGGGGACAAGTATTGCCCGTCTGGTGCCCAGGCCGTTGAGATGGTGAACGGGCTCATGAAGGGGTGAAAAAATGGCACCAGTCAGACCCATAGACATCTTCGAGACCTACGAGCGCTCAAAGAAGGGGCAGAAGGTCACCGAGGCTGAGTGGGACTACCAGATCATCCCCCAGAACCTCGCGAAGCTCAAGGAGAAATACAAAATCAAGTTCGGCAAGGAGATCATCCCTGAGGACAAGGACCTCAAGGACCGCCTGTTCCAGGCCGGCCTGGAGATGCTGGTCACCTCCGGAGTTTATAACCAGGACCTCGGCAGGGTCATCAAGGTGACCGAGGAAGAGGTCTGGGAAGGGATCAAGAAGACCCCCAAGTTCTTACATATCGGCGAGGGCAGGGACATGGCCCGCTTCTACCCGAGGAAGGGCAACTCCCCGGTAAAGCCTATCATTCAGGGCGGCCCCACCGGAGCGCCGGTCTCGGAGGACATCTTCATCCAAGTGATGCAGTCCTACGCCCAGGAAGCGACGGTGGATACCTTGGTCAACGGCGTCATGGCCACCATCGAGGGCCACCCCGCCACCACCAACACCCCCTGGGAGATCAGGGCGATGATGGCCGAGCTCAGGGCGGTGAAGGAGGCGCGCATTCGCGCCGGAAGACCGAACCTCGGCATATAGGGCCCGGAGACCCCGCTGTCCGCAGCGGGACGTCTCGCTAGCGATGGCCCAGCCGGTCTGAGGATCTGCGATAGCCACGAGTGCTCTCAGCTCAATGAGCTCAAGATAGATATGGCCGCTCTCAACATGCTCGCAGGATGGACGGCCGACGGCGACACCATCATGATAGAGCAGATGCCCATCTTCGGCGGATATACTGGTGGAGTTGAGGAGACCACGATCTCTGATATCGCCACCACCCTGTCCTCGTTCGCCCTGTTCAGCGGGAACTTCCACCTGGACGGACCGATCCACATCAGGTGGGGCATAACGACGGCTAGGGAAACGCTCCAGATCGCCGCCCACGCTGCCGCCGCGGTCGACGCGAACAGCGATCTCCTGCTGGCGAACCAGTACTATCCGGTAGCTGGGCCGTGCACGGAGATGTGCCTGCTGGAGACCGCCGCTCAGGCGATCACGGATACCGCCAGCGGAAGGGAGCTCCTATCGGGCTCCGCCGCCGCCAAGGGTGTCGCGCAGGACTACACCACCGGCATGGAAGCGAGGATCATGGGCGAGGCTGCCATAGCGACGGCCGGCATGAAGGTCTCCAAGGTCAACGAGATCCTGGAGGCCCTTATAAGCTCCTATGAGAAGGACTATGCCAAGGCGCCCAAGGGCAAGAGCTTCCGCGAATGCTACGACGTTCTGACCGTCAAGCCGACCAACGAGTACCTGAAGGTCTACGATAACGCGGTCAAGACCCTCGGGGAGTTCGGCTTGACGATAAGGTAGTCAGGCAGAAGATCTGGCACGACTCCACAAACCCCTTTTTTCACTTTTTTAAGATCAACGACAAAGGAGGAGAGATAGGGAGGAATAGTGAACATGAGATTGAAAAAAAGAACGGAGATGATGATCGCATTGGTCGTAGCATGCCTTGCCATAATGATAGTGGCGACATGGAATGTATCGGCCGCGGGAGAGGAGCTGACGACCCCGTCGGGGGAGCCGGGGAGCACTTCGGACAGCAGCCTGATCCAGGATGAGAATACCAAGTACTCCAAGAACATGGACATCTGGTTCATGCTCATGCTGGTCGCCTTCCTGATGATATTCATACGCAAGTATGAATGGGGGGTGGCCCTGGCCACCCTTCTGGTCACCGCGGGCAGCTTCTTGGCATATATGGCGACCCAACAGTTCTATTTCGATCAGGCATGGGACCAGACCCTCATGATAAGGGGGGTCATCTGTTCGATCACGGTGGTGATCGCGATAGGTGTGTTCCTGGGAACGATCAAGATGTGGCAGTACCTGATGGTGGGGGCGCTCTTCGGGCCGATCTACGCCTTCGTCGAATGGTTCCTTTTCCAGTATCTTTCAGGAGTGGTCGATCCCGGAGGGTCCATACTCGTGCACATGTGCGCGGCATATTTCGGCCTGGGCGTCGCGTTGGCCATTAGAGATAAAAGAGCGTTCAATGAGCCGCAGTACACGACCACGCACAGCGTGAGCTTCGTGTGGTTGGCCAGCATGCTGCTGTTCATCCTTTGGCCATCGTTCGTGACCTCGCTCCTGCCCGCGGACCAGGTGACGTGGGGCATGATTACCTGCTATATGGCCGGCATCGGGTCGATCATAACGACCTACATCGTCTGCCAGGCAGTGCAGAAGAAGGTGAACCCGCTCATCTTCACTTATGCCATGCTCGCGGGCCCGGTAGCCATCGGTTCCCCCTTGCTGTCGGTGAACCAATGGGGCGCTCTCGTCATCGGCCTGGTCGCCGGTGTCGTGTCCGCCCTGTCGTTCATCTACCTGCAGCCTTGGCTGACCAAGAAGATCGGGGCGATGGATGTCATGGGCGTGCACAACCTGCACGGTATGGGCGGCTGGACCGGAGCGCTGGCCGCGGCCTTGATCGTCGGCAGCGCGACCAACGCCATCGCGGCAGTATCGGTCGCGCTGATAACCCTGGTCACAGGCGCCATCGTGGGCGCTGTGGTCAGAGTTACGCGCGGCAAGATCTCCGACGAGCTGCTCTTCAACGACGACCTCGACTTCATAAAGAACGAGATGCCGTCGAGCGCCTCGGCACTGAACGAGATGGGAGCAGAGGCCGACAGGGAGGTGAGTGGCGCAACCCATTGAAGATGACCACGTCTACCACCTAAATCCTGTTCCAAACCCCTTCCAAACCTTTTATTTCGCATTGACCAGGCATGGGCTGCAGGCCCCTGCATGATGCCCACTTTGTGTTCTCTCTTATGATAACAAACCATATCTTTGAATTCCTCCAATAGTTCCGGGCATGTTCGGACCGAGCTCGGTCAAATGCGGCCGGTGTGGGGGCGAGGTGAAGGGGGGGTCGCGATATTGCACCTCCTGCGGAGCGGTCCTGTCGGCGCCGGAGGGGGCGTCCTGCCCCCGGTGCGGCACCGGCATCGCGGGAGGGGCGAGCTTTTGCCCCAGGTGCGGCTACGACCTGACCTCGAAGGCCGGCCGCCCCCGGTCGAGAGCGGGGCCGCTGGTGTCGGTCATGACGATCGCCGCGACGGCCATCGTGCTGGTGCTGGTCCTTAACAACGCGGGCCCGGTGCTGGATCCCCTGAACCCCCTGGGGCCGCCGGACTACTCGATGGGCACCGGTACGGTGGAGTACACCTGGGAGCATGACAGGAGGACGTACAGCCTGCAGGTGAACATCACCTCCGACGAGTACCAGCGGTACCGCGAGGACAACATAGCGAGGCAGGCCCGCAGCTTCACCCAGATGGTCCAGCTGGCTGATCAGTACGTTACGTCGGACGACAGCGTGATACGGGAAGTGGCCGCCTCGTTCGAGAGGACCCGGGACGACCTTGGCCTGGACAAGACGAAGACCATCGAGCTGGTGCTATCCTTCATACAGACCATCGCGTACGTCGAGGATAGCGAGAGCACCCTGCGCGATGAATACTGGCGCTACCCGGTGGAGACGCTCCAGGACAAGGTGGGGGACTGCGAGGACAAGGTCTTCCTGTTCGCGTCCATCATGGAGGCCATGGGGTACGACGCGGTCGCTCTCTTCTTCGACGGCCATGCCGCAGCGGGCATCGACCTGGAGGGGGCGAAGGGGAGCCACTATTCGTACGAGGGGACGGAATATTACTATTGCGAGACCACCTCGTACGGCTGGGATATCGGAGAGACCCCCCAGGGCCTCAGCGGTGCTTTCGTAGCGCAGGTCGAGTAAGGGGCCAGCGGAGAACCTTATATCCCCGCGCCTCCCCAAGCATATATCCATCGAGAGGTCCGAAGATGAAGATAGGGGTTATCGGGAACGGGCGCGTGGGCTCGGCCCTGGCGGCCGGACTGGAGAGGATCGGGCACCAGGTAAGGTTCGGCCATCGGGACCCCGAGGAGCCGGTGAAGGATGCCGCGGAGTGGGGAGAGCTGATCATTATGGCCGTTCCGTTCGTGGAGCTGCGGAACGCCGCCCGTTCCGTCGGCGCGGCCGCGGACGGGAAGATCGTGGTGGACGTCACCAACCCCCTGAACCGGGACGGGGAGTGGGGCATCGGGTATACTACCTCGGCGGCGGAGGAGCTGCAGAGAGCGCTGCCGAACGCCAAGGTGGTAAAGTGCTTCAACACCGTGTTCGCGCAGAACCAGAGCATCGGGATGGTGGGCGACGTTTCCCTAACGGCGTTCGTGGCCGGCAATGATAAGGGGTCCAGGGAGGCGGTAATGGACCTGGCCAGGGAGATGGGGTACGAGCCGGTGGATGCGGGGCCGCTCCATTCCGCGCGTTACCTAGAGCCCATGGGCATGCAGCTGATCAGCCTCGCCTTCATCCAGGGCATGGGTCCGTACATAGGGTACCGGCTGGTGATCGGGAATAGACCCTGAGATCCCTGGCCATCCGGCCCCGGGGACCTAGGGGAGCCGTCCCGTTCATTCGAGGGTCGGGCCGAGATTGAAAATAGTTTTATATAGAAGTGCTGTATTATGCGGCAGTAAACAACTGCTAGTTGTCTACCTGTCGCTAGATGGGTAGGCCTCGGCAGGCGAACGAGAGTTCGGAGGCATTCGATTCATGAACAAGGTTGACAAGGTGCTAAGGGTCGCTGAGGCCAGGTCCAAGGACGCCGGGCGCGGCATCGCCCGCATCGACTCCGCGGTTATGGAGGTCCTGGGGATAACCCCCGGCGATGTGGTGGAGATAGACGGCAAGAAGAGGACGGCGGCACTGGCGTGGCCCGGCCTGCCGGAAGATACCAACAAGGGACTGGTGCGCATCGACGGCACCGTCCGCAGGAACGCCCAAGTGGGCATCGACGACCGCATCGCGGTGCGGAAGATCAACGCCAAGGACGCCGCCCAGGTCACCGTGGCGCCGACCAAGCCGCTGCGCATCGTGGGCGGCGAGGAGTACCTCCGGCAGATGCTGGAGGGAAGGGTCATCGTCAAGGGCGATATCGTCGAGGTGAACACCATGGAGGGCCGCATCGATCTCATGGTCACGAAGTGCTCGCCCGCGGCCGACGCGCTGCTGGTGAACAAGGCCACCCAGTTCACGGTGAGCGACAAGCCCGCCAGCGAGGCGCCCGCCGTCCCCCGCATCTCCTATGAGGACATCGGGGGCCTCGGAGACGAGGTCAAGAAGGTGCGCGAGATGATCGAGCTGCCGCTCCGCCACCCCGAACTGTTCGAGAGGCTGGGGGTGGAGGCGCCGAAAGGCGTGCTGCTGCACGGCCCTCCCGGAACCGGGAAGACGCTGCTGGCGAAGGCTGTGGCATCGGAAACGAACGCCAACTTCATGACCATCGGCGGACCGGAGATCATGTCCAAGTACCATGGGGAAAGCGAGGAGCACCTGCGCGACATCTTCAAGCAGGCCCAGGAGAACGCTCCCACCATCATCTTCATAGATGAGATAGACTCCATCGCCCCGAAGCGCGAGGAGGTGTCCGGCGAGACGGAGCGCCGCGTGGTGGCCCAGATGCTGTCCTTAATGGACGGCCTGGAGTCCCGCGGGAAAGTGGTGGTCATAGGCGCGACCAACAGGCCGAACGCGCTGGACCCCGCCCTCCGCCGGCCCGGCCGGTTCGACCGCGAGATCGAGATCGGAGTGCCTGACCGCAACGGTCGGCTGGAGATCCTGCAGATCCACACCCGCGGCATGCCGCTGGAGAAGGATGTGGACCTGGAGAAGCTGTCCGACCTGACCCACGGGTACGTGGGGGCGGACCTTTCTGCGCTGGTCAAGGAGGCGGCCATGCGGTCGCTGCGCCGCATACTCCCGGAGCTGGACCTGGACATGGAGTCCATCCCCATGGACGTGCTGAGCAAGATCACCGTCACCTCTGACGACTTCAGGGCCGCTCTGAGGGAGATGCAGCCCTCCTCCATGAGGGAGGTCCTGGTGGAGACACCGAACGTCCGCTGGAACGACATCGGCGGAGCGTCCGAGGCGAAGCGCGAGCTGCGCGAGGCGGTGGAGTGGCCGCTCAAATACGGCAAGCTCTTCGACCGCATGAACGCCGTCCCGCCCAGGGGCATCCTCCTGTACGGCCCGCCCGGGACGGGGAAGACCCTCCTGGCCAAGGCCGTGGCCACCGAGTCGGAGGCGAACTTCATCTCCGTCAAGGGTCCGGAGTTCCTCAACAAGTGGGTCGGCGAGTCGGAGAAGGGCGTGAGGGAGACTTTCCGCAAGGCCCGCCAGGCCGCCCCCTGCGTCATCTTCATGGACGAGATCGACTCCATCGCTCCCGCCAGGGGCGGCGGCGAGGGCGACAATCACGTGACGGAGCGCGTGATCTCCCAGATGCTGACGGAGATGGATGGGCTGGAAGGGCTGAACGATGTCATCGTCATCGCCGCCACCAACAGGCCGGACATAATGGACCCGGCACTGCTCCGCCCCGGCCGGTTCGACCGGCTGGTGAGCATCCCCGCGCCGGACCTGGAAGGCAGGAAGCAGATCCTCAGGATCCACACCGCCAAGAAGCCCCTGGCCGACGATGTCGACCTCGACGAGCTGGCCCGGAAGACCGAGGGCTACACCGGGGCGGACCTCGCGGCGGTCGCCAACGAGGCCGTGATGAGCACCATACGCTCCATGGTCGAGGAGGGCAAGGACGTGAGCGATGAGGCCATCGACAACGCCAAGATCCCCATGAACGCCTTCCTGGAGGCGGTGATCAGGCTCCGCCCCACCTCCCGGTCCGCGGCCAACGTCAGGGTCGCTCCCCGATGGGCGGGCGCCTGCAACGCCGAATGAAGGCGCTGGGGACGATAAACCATAAATACCGGGAACGTATCCTCGATTTCGGTGTGACGGCCACAGCGGCGGGGATACACCCGGTCCCATTCGAACCCGGAAGTTAAGCCCGCCCGCGTTTCGTGCTGTACTGCGGTGCGCGAGCCCGCGGGAACCACGAGACGCTGTCAGCCACTTTTCATATCTTCTCGGCCCTCTAGTTACTGTGCTGATCTTATTGTTGCACCAGAAACTACTTTTAAGTATGACCGACCCAGCGGGACGATGCGCTCGCGTCGTCCGGCCTGATCTGGATGCAGTTATCTGCTAAATGGCCTGAAGAAGGTCATGAAAACGATGTGCTTCGGGTGCAGCGGGGCCGCAGACCTCTAGGAACGGTTCACCGCTCCAGCCGCCCCACCAGCTCGGCCACCCCGTCGAGCGCGATCGAGCCTCTCTCGGTGAGGGAATAAAGATGCGTCCTCCGGTCGTAGCGGATGTAGTCCGCGTTGGACAGGGACCTCAGGTGGAACTGCAAATGCCCCTTCTGCACTCCCAGCTCCTTGCTGAGCTCGGCGAGGGACCGGCTGTCCATCGAGAGCAGCATGAGGATGTTCATCCTCCAAGAGCTGGCCAGGGGGGCGAGCGCCTTCTCCGCCGCCACCGGCGACAGCACCTCCTTGGTGGCGGTGGGCGCCCGGGGGTCGCCGAGGACGCTCTGGGTCGGCTTGTTGACGATCTTCTCCAGCTCTAGGTACGACCGTATCTGCCGGATAAGGTCCTGGGCGAGCTTGGAGTACCGCCGGTCATTGAACGGTGCTGTGCCGTTGACTATCTCCTCCTGGAACTCGTCCAGCACGCTCAGGGCCTGCTCCTTGCTCCCCACCTGGTAGGAGGCGACGGAACGGTCCACCATCTCGACCAGCCGGCTCCTGGCCTCCTCCCTGCCCCCGGCGTCGACCATCTCGGCCAGGGCTCGGTCGATCCTCTCCAGCAATATCGAGCGTATCTGCTCGGCGTACGCGCGAGCGAAGTCCTCGCGCTTGATGCCCGCCACGGAGCTGCCGAGGGCCCGGACCTCGCTCCGCAGTACGTCCAATTGCTCCTGGAGGCTGCCGTTGCTCATCTCATCGTCATAGGAAAATATTACGTAATAATACATTAATATTTTCATCGGCCTAAGAGGGCGCGACAAGGGTGTTTGAGATGAGGATCGGCATAATCGCCTGCGAGACCTTCGAGAGGGGCCTGGACCACATTACCAAGGGCGACCCCGACATCGTTCACAAGGAATATCTGGAGTTCGGGCTGCACGCGTACCCTGAAGAGCTAAAGAAGGAAGTGATCGACAAGGTCAACTCCCTGGAGGGCAAGGTCGACGCCGTGCTGCTGGGCTATGGCGTCTGCAACTCCCTCAAGGACGTCACCTCGCAGATGAAGGTGCCCACGGTGCGCCTCCAGGCGGACGATTGCATAGGCGTGCTCATCACCCCGGAAGAGTACGACAGGGAGAGGAGGTGCTGCGCCGGCACCTGGTATTGCACCCCTTATTTCGCCAACATGAACCGGGACTGGTTCCTAAGGGACCTGAGGGAGAAGCTGCCGAACTACGAGGAGCTGGGCATCGATATCGACTGGTACATGGATAAGCTGTTCGACGGCTACGCCCGCGTGCTGTTCGTCGACGACGGCCTGGGGGACGTGGACGCGGCCGTGGCCAAGGCCAAGGAGTTCGCCGAGCAGCTGAACCTCCTGTACGAAAGCAGGAATGGGAGACCCTGTCCCTGCTCCAGAGCGGGCTGGATAAGACCAAGGAACTCGCCGCGGAGAAGGGCTGACCTCGTATTTTATTATAAAACTTGAACATTAACTGGATGAAATCGCATGAGCGAGTTCACAACAACAGAATTGGAAGCAGCACAAAAAGCAATATTGTCACAAATACGCAAAAACGAGAAAATAAGTGGAACACTATCTCAAAAGCGACCTCCACGCGCTTCGCAGATGGCCATGGTTTCGCAAAATCTCAAAGTATTCTATATAGCTTCCTCAATGATTGCAAAAGCATTAAATGAGGATCATTCAAACAATCATTCAAAAGAAGAATTGGAGAAAGCTCTACAGGCCTTACCATTGTTCATTCAAAAGATCGAGAAAGTGAGACCCAAGTTTAGAGAGGGCACTTCTCAGCATACTCTTGCTATCCGCAGGATTGAAGCATTTCAAATCGCTTCGGCATTAATAGAGAAGGAATTGTGCTCATACTAAAAAAATAAGTTTTAGGCGGGGCCCGGCCCCGCCTGCCTGAGGCGCTTATTCGACCGAGGGCTCCCCGCCGTTCTCTCGGAACTTCATCTGCCTCGGCTTGGCCTTGACCAGCGCCATGGCCACCGCCAGAACGGAGGTCGCCATGAACAGCAGGAACGCCATGTGCAGCCCGCTCTCGAATATGGCCAGGGCACCAGGGCTTATGCCGCCGCCGTACAGGAACAGGTTCATCAGGTCGTCCATGGGAAGGTCGGTCATCACCAGCGGGAACGCCAGGGCCAGGCTGAACATCGATCCGATGTTCATCAGCATGGACCTGGTGCCGGCGGCGATGCCCCTCTTCTCCGGCCTAACCGTGTTCATGACCGAGCTGCTGTTGGGCGAGGCGAACAGGCCGCCCCCGATGCCCATCATGGCCATGTACGTGGCCAGGAGCCAGAACGGGGTGTTGTGGTCGATGGTGGCGAACCCCAGGAGGGCGAGGGCCGACAGCGCAAGGCCGGCGATGATGAACGGGCGCGGCCCGTAGCGGTCGGAAAGCCTTCCGGATATCGGCCCCATCACCACGAAGGTTATGCCGAACGGGATCAGGCTGATGCCCGCGGTCAGGGGGTCCTGTTCGTACGGCCCCTGCAGGAAGAAGATCAGGAGGAACAGCACCGCCCCCCTGGCCAGGCTGTTAAGGAACATGGTGGCGTTGCCCATGGCGAACTCCCGGTTCTTGAACAGATTGAGGTCCATCATGGGGTACTTGGCCTTCCTCTCCACGGCGATGAACGCCACCATTCCCAGCGCCCCGAAGACGAACAGGGCGATGATCATCGCCTGGTCCACCGCAGGGAAGGCCACGAACGACAGCCCCAGCAGGATCGCCACCAGGCCGGCGAGGAACACCCCGCTGCCGAGCCAGTCGAAGCTCTGCCCCTTGGGCAGGAGCACCGGTTCCCGGAGGCGGTGCAGGGCCCACAGCGTGCCGACTATTCCGATGGGGACGTTGATCAGGAAGATCCATTCCCAGCCGAACGGGGCCAGGGCGCCGCCCACCAGGGGGCCGAGCACCAGGCCGGCGCCTCCGGCGACCATATTGACCCCGAGGCCGAAGCCGAGGTGACGGGCATCAAAGGCATCGGCGATCATCGCGGGACCGTTGGCGGTGAGCAGGGCGCCGCCCATGGCCTGTACGATCCTGTAGATTATGAGGTCCACACCTCTGAACTGCGGCTGGGAGAGGCCGCACAGCAGCGAGCCGATGGTGAACACCGCGAACCCCAGGACATATAATCTCTTTCGACCGAACATATCAGCCAGGCGGCCGAACACCGGCACCATCGCGGTGAGGATGAGGAGGTATACCATCAGGACCCACATGATGGTCAGCAGGTCCATGTTCAGCGCTTGCATCATTTCCGGAAGGATAATCAGAAGGGCGGAGCCCTGGATGGACGATATCAGCACCCCGATGGTGGTGACCGAGAGCACTACTCCCCCGTAGCCCATCCCTTTTAACTTATTGACCATATTGTTCACCAGACTGTGATCGTATCGACCGTGCGTGGACAGCTCATCCGTCCAGTTTCGAAAGTATGCGTTTTACCGTTTCGAACGACCGATAGAGGTCGTCGATGTCCCCCTCGTCGAGGCGGGAGATGTCCTCCTTGAAGGCGCTCATGGCCCTCTTCTTGCTCTCCCTGAGGAACTGTACCCCCGCTTCGGTGATGGCCGCGTTGACCACGCGCCTGTCCGCATCGTTGGGCCTCCTCTCCACCAGCCCCGCCTTTTGCAGGCGGTCGGCGATGGTGGTGAGGTTCTGCTTGGAATATCCCAGCTCCTGGGCGACGGCGGTCAGCGGTAGCGGTCCCCTCCTCTTGAGCGTCAGGAGGACCCAGATCGTGGACACGTAGGTCGAGGAGCCGCTCGGACAGACCCAAAGCTTGGCCATCCTCTTCTTGAACAGCGGCGTGGCCATTATCATCGCCTCCGCGATGCTGTCAATGCGCCCGTCCCTCGTTGTCTCGTCCATCATGTCACGGCCATTGCATGTCGTACTACGAGCAGATAGTACGACCGTGGTACTTTCTCAGGGTACATGCATATGCTATTTGAACGTTGTCGCAGTCATCGCTCAAAGATAGAACGACCTCAGCCGCCGCTCCCCGGAGCGGGGTTCGGCCCCGTACCAGGCTGATGTTCCATCCTCCGCTGGATGTAGATGAACAGCGAGACCGATACCAACTGAAGGGCCACGGAGGCGGAGATCATCAGGGGGATGCTGATGACATACAGCAGGCCGATGGCGAAGTTGCCGGCGAACCAGAGCACCCCGTAGCCGGTCGAGTATATGCCGTAGCCGGCGCCCCGGCGCTCCATGGGCACCAGCTCGCACACCGCGCCGCGCAGGATCGATTCTATGGCGCCCATTCCCACTCCCCACAGCACCACTCCGGCGACCATCAGAACGCGGTCGGTCCCGAAGACCAAGGGGACGAACAGGGCGGAGAGGGCGAACACCATCGCCAGCGCCTTCATGCCCACCAGATCGTAGAGGTGGCCGAAGATCAGGGCGCTGAGGGCGTCGACGCCCATGGCCGTGGCGAACAGGACCGGTATCCAGAACTCCGGGAGGTGGTCCACCGCGCTCATGTGGTACGATATCAGGGGGAAGTCGATGAACGAGGCCGCCAGCAGGCCCGATGCCAGCAGGTAGATCCAGAACAGGCGGGGAAGCTTCGTCCTCGCCCCCTTCTCGCAGGGGCAGGGCGCCTCCATGCTCATGGGGTGGGGGTACCAGCGCATCGTGAGCAGGAGTATCGCTATCGCCATTAACGCTGGAACTATCAATATCCCGATGGCAGCGGAAAAGCCCATCTCCGACTGCAGCATGAGGGCGATGACGATGGGGCCGGCCATGGAACCGATGTCGCTCATAGCCTCATGCAGGCCGAACGCCCTGCCGGCGCCGCCCACCCCCTTGGCGGCGTGAGAAATGATAGCATCCCTGGCCGGGGCCCTCAGGGCCTTGCCCACTCTCTCAAAGAGGATGAGGCCGAACGCCAGCCCCCAGTGGCCCGCCAGGGCGAGCAGCGGAATGGCCAGGAGATTGATGACCAGGCCGGCCAGATATATGCTCCAATATCTTCCGGTGGCATCGCAGTACCATCCCGAGGCCAGGCGGGGGGCGTAAGCCACCAGCCCGCCCAGGCCCACTACGATGGCGATGGCCGAGGCGGTCGCTCCTATGGAACCCAGGTATGGGCCGACGATGCTGTAGTAGCCGTCCCCGGCCATGTCGGTGAACAGCGACACTATGCCCAGCAGAACGACCAGATGAAAGGCGTTAAGCTCACGGGCATTGTAGCTACGTACCGTCGCCCACCTGTGCGCATGCTCGAAGAATTTCCCATCCCCCGCTGACGGGGGAGGGCACTCTCATTAGCTATAGATAAAGCTTGGTCCACCCTGAATTAGGGCGACGGAGGGCCGGGGGCGGGGCCCTTCGGGCGGTCAGGAAGCCACCAGCTGACGGCATCTCGATAGTGGTCAGCGAACATTGCCCCCGCATCCCTGGCCCCAGCATGGTCTCGACCGCGCAATATTATCTAGAAACCTATATTGACACCTAATCGGTTGCCCGCCCGGTTCCATGTCCGATATCATCAAGGCCGATTCCCTGGTGCGGAGCTTCGGGGACATCACCGCTGTGAACGACGTTTCCTTCACCATCGGGAAGGGTGAGCTGTTCGGGCTCCTCGGGGCGAACGGCGCGGGGAAAAGCACCTTGCTCAAGATCCTCACCGGGCAGCTGGAGCCCAGCTCCGGGAAGTGCACGGTCCTCGGCGTCGATCCCGCCGCGGACCCCATGGAGGTCAAGCGGCGCATCGGCATACTGCCCGAGGTCGAATCGCCCCCCTCCTTCCTGACCGGCCGGGAGTACCTTCACTTCATCGGCCTGGTCCGAGGCATCGACGACATCGAGGAGCGGACCGAGAGGTGGATCGGCATGCTGGATATGGAGAGCTACGAGAAGGTCCCGTGCAAGGACCTGTCGAAGGGGACCAGGCAAAAGCTCATGTTCGCCGCCGCGCTCATCCACGAGCCGCCGCTGGTGTTCCTGGACGAGCCGTTCTCCGGCCTCGACCCCAAGTACCAGAAGCTGTTCAGGGAGCACATCCATGCCTACATCGAGAGAGGCGGCACGGCGTTCATGTGCACCCACCTCCTGGAGATCGCGGAGAAGATGTGCACCCGGGTCGGCATCATGTCGCGGGGCCGCCTGATCGCCGCGGGAAAGATGGGCGAGATAGTCCGGCCCGGGGAGGCCCTGGACTCCGCGTTCCTGCGCCTCACCGACGAGGAGGCCGGCAAGGCGTGAACGCTCTGGGTCGGCATCTGCGCCTGGTCCGGCTGATGATGTCAGAGGAGCTCAGGCTCAACGCGGGAATGATCGGGAAGGTGCAGTTCCTGATGTTCCCTCTCATGATCTTGGTCTTCTCTCTGCTCATTTCCCTGGCGTCGCCGCAGCTGCTGCGGTCGACCTCGATGGACGAGATATATGTCATCCTGCACCTCCTGATGTTCGCCTATGGTCTCTCGGTCGGCAGCTTCGCCCTGTTCGGCGACCGCATCGCCAACCGGAGGTTCGGGGAGGTGTCCCTTCTGCTCGGGACCCCGACGCTGCTGCCGGTCAGCTTCCGCACCATCTTCGCGGCGTTCTACGTGAAGGACATCATCTACTACCTGCTGTACAGCGTGGCGCCGCTCGTCGGCGGGATCGCCCTCAGCATTCCGGTCACCGGGTTCAGAGCCGTGAGCGTGCTGTTCCTCCTGCTGACCGCCACGCTCTCCTTCCTGCTGGGCATATCCCTCTCCTTCGCGCTGTCGTCGGTGTACGTACGCTGGAAGAACGCCTTCCTGGCGCTGCTCGGCGGCGCGGGGGTGCTGCTGCTCACCGCCTACATATGGGACCTGTTCCCGCTCCGCTACCTCTTGCCGTCGCTCATGCTGCAGAGGACCGCCGACCCGTGGTACCTGCTGCTCTCGACCGCGGCCGTCGTGGCGCTCTCCGCGATCGCCATAATGACCCTGGAGGTCCGCTTCGGCAAGGCCTCCAAGCAGTTCGAGCCAGAGGTCCTGGAGGCGGACCGGAAGTTCGCGTTCGCCGGGAGCGCGAGGTCCCTGGCGGCGAAGGACTGGATCGACCTGAAGCGCAGCCGCACCCTGGGGCCGGTGATGGGGGCGTACGTCGGCCCGCTGCTGCTTTTGGCGGTGATATTCTGGTTCGTGGAGGAGATGATGCAGGTCCCCATCCCCATCAACCTGATCTTCTATTCTGCCATGATAGGCTTCTTCAGCGTGTCCATCTACGGGTGGCTGAACATGCTAGACGCGCCGGCGTTCCTGGAGGTGCTGCCGGTGAAGGTCTCGGAGATGGTCCGCACCAAGATGATCATGCTATCCTTGTTCGCCCTGGCCCTGTCGACCGCGTTCCTGATCGGCCTGGGAGTGGCCAGGGACGAGCTGGCCCTGCTGCCGATGGCATTATTGGTGGGCTACTCCACCACCGCGTTCACGGTGTGCGGGACCGCCTACCTCACCGGGCTGAGGACCAACAGCTACCTGTTCGATCCCCGCGTCCTGTCCAGGTTCGCGCTGATGTGCATCCCTCCCCTGTGCGCGCTGGTGATCCTGTCCTTCGAGTACCCAGGGAACCCCCTGGCCATGGGCTTGCTGATAGTGGCCATCTGCATAGCATTGCTCGCCGGGAGCGTCCTGTTCTACCGCCGCATCGACGCGCGGTGGGGCAGGGAGTCGTTCCACTTCTGAGCACATGCCGCAGGCTGGATGTCAGTGGCGTTCCGGCGGCATCTAGGTATAACTATACCGAGAACGATTGGGAGACCAGGTGAGAGCGATAAACGGTGAAGATGTCTATCCGATCATTTTCAAGCGAAAATCGGTAAGGAAGTTCGAGGCCGCTCCCCTGGATGAGGCGGCCCTGCAAAAGATAAGGACGTTCCTTACTACTCTAAGGCCTCTGTTCCCAGAGATACGCACCGAGCTCAAGTTCATGGGCGCCGATGAGGTCAAGGGCATCTTCAAGGTGAACGCGCCCCACTATCTGGCAATATACTCCGAGGAGAAGGATGGCTACCTCGCCAACGCGGGGTTCCTGTTGCAGCAGGTGGACCTGTTCCTCCCCACGCTCAACATAGGGAGCTGCTGGCAGGGCGGTCCGAGGCCCACTAAGGAGTTCAAGGGAGCGGACGGCCTGGAGTTCGTCATCCTGCTGGCGTTCGGGAGGCCGGCCGAGGAGCTTTTCCGCAACAGCGTCTCCGAGTTCAAGCGGAACCCGCTGACCAGCATTACCAACATCAGCGGGGAGGACGAGCTGCTGGAGGCGGTGCGCCTGGCGCCCTCGGCGGTGAACAAGCAGACCTGGTACTTCACCCGCACCGGGGATGCCATCCATGTCTATGCCGGCAGAGGAGGCCTCATCCCTCCCCAGCGCCTGAAGGCCATCGACGCCGGGATCGCCATGTGCCACCTCTGGCTCGCCGCGGAGAACTCCGGCAGGAAGGCCGAGGCGGTGGTGAAGGACCCGGGGAGCACCGGCGCACCCCGGGACTACGACTACATCGCCTCCATGATCGTGAAGTGACGACGCATCGTCCCGGTCCGGCCCCGTCCCCCATGGAACGGCAAGGCCTTATCTACGCAAAGAGCAGAGATGGGTGTAGAAGGCCATGAGAAAGGTGTACATGTTCATGACGCTGAGCCTGGACGGCTACTTCGAGGGGCCGGGGCATGATATTTCCTGGCACCGCGTTGACGACGAGTTCAACAGGTTCGCCATCGAGCAGTTCGGGGAAGCGGACATCATCATGTTCGGGCGGAGGACCTATCAGCTCATGGAGTCTTCCTGGCCCAAGGTCGCCGAGGACCCTGCTGCGTCGAAAGACGACCGGGAGATCGCCCGCCTGATGAACAACGCCAACAAGGTGGTGTTCTCCCGGACCCTCAAGGAAGTGGAGGAGAAGGAGAACTGGAAGAACGTCACGCTCGTCCATGATCTCGACCCAGAGGAGATAAGGCTACTGAAGGAGCAGCCAGGAAAGGGCATATGGGTGGGCGGGTCCGATCTTGCCTTGTCGTTCATAAAGGAAGGGTTGATCGACGAGTTCAGGTTCATGGTGGACCCTGTCGTACTGGGGGCCGGCACCCCCATATTCAAAGGTCTGGGGAGCGAGCTCGACCTGGAGCTGGTGGATGTGCGCAGGTTCGCGTCGGGCAACGTCCTATTGAGCTACAGGCCTGCCAGATGACCATGGTTGCAAAATAAAGAATATGGGAAAGAGGGGGATTGAAAAGGGTTTACTGGCTCTCTTCGTGCTCCGCGCTCTTGGCCTCCATCTTCTCCTTGCGGCCCACGCGCTGCAGGCGCCCGGGGGCCCACCATGCCCACTTGCCCATGAGCATGAGGGCCGCCGGCACGATGTAGGTACGGACCACCATGGCATCGAGGAGCACCGCCAGGGCCAGGGCGAACCCGAACTCCTGGAGCATGGCGTTGCTGGAGATCATGATAGAGCCGAAGGTACCCGCCATGATCAGCGCCAGAGCGGTGATGATGCCGCCGGTCCAGTCGACCGCGTCCACCACTGCCGTCTTGGTGTCCTTGCCCTTGTGCACCTCTTCCCTTATGCGGGTGAGGATGAACACGTTGTAGTCCATGCCTATGCCCATCAGCATCACGAAGAGCACCAGCGGGACGATCCACAGGATAGGCAGGCTGAGCCAGGTACCGAACACCAGCGAGGTGATGGCGAATGCCCAGGAGATGCTCATGGCGATGGAGATTATCGCGAACAGGGGCAGGAGCACCGAGCCGAGCACGATCAGCAGCACGACGAATATGCCGACGAGCACGATTATCTGGATGTTGGTGAACTGCTGCGAGGTATCCAGGCTGGTATCGTACAGGGCCGCGGTGGAGCCTCCCACCAGAACGGTCGAGTCGGCCAGGGCGGGCTCGGCGGCCTTGGCGTCAGCAAGCTCCTGCCGGAGCACCGGCATGAAGTCCACCGAGCTGGCCTTCTGAGGCTGCTCCTTCAGGACGACGGTCAGCAGGACGCTCTTGCCATCGCTCCCGAGGCTCTGGTTCATGCCGGCCATGTACTGGACCCGTTCCTCCGTGGACATCGTCGGGAGCGCGCGGTAATCGATCAGGTCGCCGAACGGGCGGGTGATCCCGGTGACCTCCTGGACATTATCGTTCGCCGCGATGGCCGTGGTTATATTATCTATAGCGTCCAGGTACACGGCGTTATACGTGCCGGTATCGGGGTCGTACACCAGGGTGTCGCCGGTGATCACGATCTGCGTGGGCATGAGCATGCCCGCGCCGAAGTCGTCGGTCATCGCGTTCATGCCCTGGATGCTCTCCGGATCGCCCATCGTCCCGATGAAGTCGAAGCTGGTCTCCTGGGTCAGATAGATGTAGGTCGCCGGTACGGACACCAGGACGGCGGCCAGGAGCACCGCCACGGCGTGGTCGGTGGCGAAGGTGGCGGCCCGATGGAAATAGCCGTGGTTGCCGGCCTTCTTCTTCTCCATCATGTTGGCCGCGAAGCGCTTGAACCTCTCCCCGGTATTGGGCCAGAACAAGCGGTTGCCTACGACCATGAGCACCGCCGGCACCAGGGTCAGGGCCACCAGCAGAGCGATGACGATGGATATGCCCAGCACCAGCCCCATCGTCTGCACGAAGGAGAACGTGGAGGCGGTCATGGCGAAGAAAGCGATGATGACCGTCGCCCCGCTGGTCACGATGGACTCTCCCGCCCAGGCGACCGAGGTGTGGACCGCCTGCTCCCGGGTGGCGCCCCTGATCCTCTCCTCACGGTAACGCGTGAGGACGAAGATGGAATAGTCCGTGCCGACGCCCATGAGGATGGCGAACAGCAGCGTAAGGATCATGGAGTCGACCTGTACAAAGGTCGAACCGATGACGAACACCACGGCCTGGCTGAGGCCGACCGCCACGCCCACCGCGCCCAGCGGCAGGAACTCTGCCAGGACGGAGCGGAACAGTACGCCCATCAGGACCACGATGATGATTATGGTGATGGGCTCGATCATGGACATGTCGTCCGCCGAGCTCTCCATCATGTCCTGGGAGATGGCCGCGTCACCAGTAACGTAGGCGGTGACCCCGTCGGGCCGGCTGGAGCTGATGAGGTCCCTCACCAGGACGACGTTGTCCATCATGGGCTTGGTCCCGTCCTCCTCGGTGTAGGTGGTGGATTGGGTGAACGTGACCATCATCAGCATGGTCTGCTTGTTCGGCGAGATGAAGCCGGAGGTCAGCTGCTCGGGGAGCACGACCGGAAGATCACTGGGCGGCGTGGCCGCCACAATGGCGTTGGCCATTGCCGACACCGCGGCGGGGTCGTAGTTCGGCCCCATGTCATAGACCTGCCCAAGGAAAGTGGTGTTCGTTACCCCCGCAGTGGTGGCGATGGTGTTGATGGCGAACGCCTTGGTCGCTTCCGGGTTGATACCGGTGGTGAAGTCGAGGTTCGTGACTATGGCGACCATCAGCTGCCTCTGCTCGCCTTCCGGGACAGCTGTGTTGATGAAGGAGAGGCCGCCGGTCCGCACGCTGTTCTCGGCCCTGGCCACAGGGTCGCTGATAGAGCTGCTGGCGTTCCACGCCCCTGCGAACGCGTTGTAATAGCCGACGGCCATCTGCCTGGTCTCCTCGGGCAGGGTGGACAGGTAGCCCATGGTGGCCTGATAGGCGGCAGTGTCAGCGGCGGCGGGATCTGGGGTGGAGCCCATCGCGGTGCTCCAGGCCTGCACGTGCATCGCCGGTATTCCCCACAGCAGAGCGGCCGTGGAGTTGATCTGGTGCATGCCCGGGCCGAGCTGCGTTATGGCCTGGTCCATGACCACGTATGAATAGGTGTATATCGAACTGACATCCTGTTTGTATTTGATGTCCGCATCGTTTCGGATGCTTTGTTCCAGCGCTATCACGAACGCCCTTACCTCGGCGTCGGTGACATTATCGGCCTGGATCACGATAAGCATGGTCCCGTTGGCCACAGAACCCTGGAAATTCGCATCGATGACCTCCTGGGCCTTGGTGGACTCGTAGTCCCCGGTCGCGCCAAAATTGGAGGAATATTGAACGGCCTCGTTCACTTTCAGTATCGCCGGAACCGCAATCAGCAATGCGGCGATCCATATTACTATGACCAGCTTGTAGCGCTTGGTCACGAAATTTGCGATCTTATCGAACAGCATTCCTTGCCTTCTCCTGTGAGCCGTTGCTTCGACGGCAGGGCGTCCCAAGATAAAAAGCTACTTAGGTTTGTTGTCACTTCGGGAGTGACATGGCTGACGCGGTAAAGCACCTCATGCGGCTGGGTCTCAATGAGTACGAGGCCAAGGCATATGTCGCCACCGTCGCCCTCGGCGAGGGCACCATCAAGGAGATCAGCGCCGAGAGCGGGGTACCCCGGTCAAGAACATATGACGTCATGGAGAAGCTGGCGGAGAAGGGGCTGGTGGAAGTGGGCAGCTCCACCCCCATCTGCTACCGCGCCAACGAACCACTGGTCGCGTCCCAGCAGCTCATGGACGAGATACGGCACGCCAACGATGAAATCGTAAAAGAGCTCAATGAGATCGGCCGGAAGGCCGAAAAACGTGACAATCCGATTTGGACGGTCAAGGGCGATTGGGCCATAGACCACAAGGTCGATGAACTGTTGGAGAGCACCAAAAAGAGCGTCGTGCTCGTTTTCTTCAACAATAGAAGTCTCATCAAGCACGTGAACGTTCTTTCCAAAAATTCAGAACATAAGAACATCACCGTGCTCATGACAAGGCAGGCCGAGGCCTTCGTCGGCCTTCTCGGGAAATGCAGGGTGATGAAGATGAACAGGCCTTCCAGCTCACACCCCGTGGACATCGACGGCACCATGACCGACAAGGGGTTCATCACCGGCGACGGCAACTACTGCATCGAGTTCATCGCGAAGTGCGGGGACGAGATGCTCGTGAAGACCAGGGAGGGGGAGGACCACCGGGCCATCCTCTTCAACGGGACCATCCTGAGCTTCTTCGTCCACGAGTCCATAGAGATGCTGATCCGGTCCGCCGAGGAAGTGTCCACGGAGGACATCATCACCATACAGAAATGAACGTGCCCGCCCGCGAGCCCCCATCGATCTCGGCCCGCCATGGGAAAGATTGATGTTGGTCAGCTCCAAGATGATATGGGGGCAGATCGGGACGAAGCGGCCGGGGACGTTGGAGATCAGGACAGGGGAGAGAGACCATGTCGATCTGGATGGCTTCGACGCCTTCATCCTGGACCTGGACGGCGTGGTCACCGACACCGCGCGCATCCACGCCGCCGCCTGGAAGCTGACCTTCGACGAGTACCTCCAGGACCGGGCGCGCCGGCAGGGGGAGACGTTCGTGCCCTTCGATGAGGACATCGACTACCTGAGGTTCGTCAACGGGAAGCCCCGCTACGACGGGGTCAGGGACTTCCTGGCGTCGAGGGGGATCGCTCTCGACCCCGGGGACCCCTCCGATCCGCCGGAGAGGGAAACGGTGCGCGGGATCGGCAACCGCAAGAACCTCAATTTCATCCGGTGGCTGGACGAGCACGGGGCCGAGCCATACCCTTCGACGGTGGAATTCGTCAGGGCCCTCCGCTCCAGGGGCATCAGGGTAGCGCTGTTCTCGTCGAGCCGCAACGCCAGGAGGGTGCTGCAGGCCGCCGGCGTGAGCGGGCTCTTCGACGCCGTGGTGGACGGGTGCGACGCCGCCGACCTGGGCCTCCCGGGAAAGCCGGCCCCCGACGTGCTCATCGAGGCGGCCAGGAGGGTCGGCGCCGAGCCGGGCCGCGCGGCGGTGGTGGAGGACGCCCTGGCCGGGGTGGAGGCGGGCCGGGACGGAGGGTTCGCCCTGGTGGTGGGGGTGGACCGAGCGGGGCAGGCGAGCGAGCTGAGGAAGTACGGTGCCGACGTGGTGGTGAAGGACCTTTCCGAGATCAAGGTGGAGGCCTCGGGGCATGAGTGGCTGCCGTCGGCGCTGGAGCACCGGGGCGACATCTTCAGGCGCCTGCGCGATGGGGTGCCGGCCATCTTTCTCGACTACGACGGGACCCTGACCCCGATCGTCAACGATCCAGCCCGGGCGATCATCTCGGAGGACATGCGCGGCATCGTGCGCGAGCTGTCGGAGGAGTGCCTGGTATCCATCGTCAGCGGGCGGGACCTCCAGGAGGTGAGGGCGATGATGGGCCTGGACGGGCTCATCTATGTGGGCAGCCACGGGTACGACATGGCCGGGCCCAAGGACATCTTCAGCGACCATGCCAGGGGGACGGCGTTCCTCCCCGCCCTGGACGGGGCGGAGGCCGAGCTGAAGGAGGCGGTGAGAGGCATCGAGGGGGCCCGGGTGGAGAGGAAGCGGTTCGCCATCGCCGTCCACTACCGCAACGCCGACCCCGGGGACGTCCCGGAGCTGGAGAGGAGGTTCGACTCGGTGGCCTGCCAGTACGCCGACCTCAGCAAGATCGGCGGCAAGAAGGTGTTCGAGCTGCGACCCCACATGGAATGGGACAAGGGGAAGGTAGTGCTCTATCTCCTGGGCAAGTTCCACGTCGACGGGACCCACGTGGTCCCGCTGTACATCGGGGACGACGTCACCGATGAGGACGCCTTCCGGGCCATCGACGGGCGCGGCATCACCGTGCTGGTGAGCGACAGCGAGCAGGAGACCGCCGCGGACTTCGTGCTCAGGGACGTGAGCGAGGTGAGGGAGTTCCTCGGCGCATTGCTCGACATGTTCGAGAGGGAGAACGCCGCGGGCACCTGGGCCCTGGAGTATGAAGGCTACCGGCCAGAGGAGGAGGGTCTCAGGGAGGCGCTGTGCACTCTCGGCAACGGCTACCTGGCCACCCGAGGGGCGGCCCCGGAGTCGTCCGCCGACGGGGTGCACTATCCCGGCACCTACCTGGCCGGGACGTACAACCGCCTGCGCAGCGAGGTGGACGGCCGCGAGATGGAGAACGAGAGCATGGTGAACGTCCCCAACTGGCTTCCGTTCGTCTTCAGCGTCGGCGGGGGGGAGTGGTTCGACCCCTGCAGGGTGGACGTCCGGGAGTACCGGCAGGAACTGGACATGCGGAGGGGCGTCCTGAGCAGGACGGTGCGGTTCACCGACCGGCGGGGACGGCGGACCTCCCTGCACCAGAGGAGGTTCGTCAGCATGGACGCGCAGCACCTGGCAGGACTGGAGACGACCATCGTCCCGGAGAACTGGTCCGGCCCGATCCGCATGCTGTCCGCTCTGGATGGCAGAGTGGAGAACTCCAATGTGAGGCGGTACCGAAAGCTCCGCTCCCGCCACCTCGAGCCCGTCCTGACGGGGTCCCGGGGCGACACGATGTGGCTGCAGGCGGAGACGAACCAGTCGCACGTCCGCATATCGGAGGCGGCCCGCACCAGGGTGTTCGTCGGCGAGGAGGAGGTGGCGGCGGACCGGACGGTGGCGGAGTCACCCGGGTACGTGTCCCAGGAGCTGGTCGTCGACGCCCGGGAGGGCCGGCCGATCAGGGTGGAGAAGATCGCGGCGGTGTACTCCTCCCGGGACCGCGCCGTGTCCGAGGGCCTGATGGAAGCCCTGAACGACCTGGATGATGCGGGGGACTTCTCCGAACTCGCGGGGGAGCACATGAGGGCGTGGGACCGCATCTGGAAGCGCGCCCATGTCGACGTGGAAGCGGAGCACACGGTGATCCAGCAGATACTGGACCTGCACATATTCCACCTCATCCAGACCGCGTCGGTGCACTCCTCTGATCTGGACGTGGGGGTCCCTCCCCGGGGGCTGCACGGGGAAGCGTACCGCGGGCTCATCATGTGGGACGAGGTGTTCGTCCTCCCGTTCCTGGCGTTCCGCATCCCCTACCTGGTCCGCTCCCTGCTGCTGTACCGGTACCGCCGCCTTCCGCGGGCGAGGGTGGCCGCGAGACTGGCCGGGTACGACGGCGCGATGTTCCCGTGGCAGAGCGGGAGCGACGGGAGGGAGGAGTCCCAGACCATGCACCTCAACCCCATATCGGGACGGTGGATCCCGGACCACACCTACTTAGAAAGGCACATCGGCCTGGCGGTGGCGTACAGCGTGTGGCAGTACTATCAGATCACCGCGGACCTCGACTTCATGCGGTTCTACGGCACCGAGATGCTGGTGGAGATAGCACGGTTCTGGGCCAGCAAGGCGCGGTACAACGAGGCCAGGGGGCGCTACGAGATACTGGAGGTGATGGGGCCGGACGAGTTCCATGAGCGGTACCCCGGCGCCGACCGGCCTGGGATAGACAACAATGCCTACACCAACGTGATGGCGGTGTGGACGCTGTGCCGGGCCTCGGACGCGCTGGAGCTGCTCCCGGCGGAGTGCCGGGGGGACCTGCGGGACCGCCTGTCCATCAGCGATCACGAGCTGGAGAGGTGGGACGACATCAGCCGCCGCATGGTGGTCCCCTTCCACGGGGACGGCATCATCAGCCAGTTCGAGGGGTACGATGACCTGGAGGAGCTAGACTGGGACGCGCTGCGGGCTAGCGCGGGGGACATCCACCGCCTCGACCGGGTGCTGGAGGCGAGGGGCGACACCCCCGACCGCTACAAGGTGTCCAAGCAGGCGGACGTGCTGATGCTCTTCTACCTCCTCTCGGCCGACGAGCTGGGAGAGCTGTTCGACCGCCTGGGTTACCGCATGGAGCACAACACGATACCGAAGACCATCGACTACTACATGCAGCGCACCTCCCACGGCTCCACGCTGAGCAGGGTGGTGCACGCCTGGGTGCTGTCCCGGTCCAACCGCGACATGTCGTGGAGCCTGTTCCTGGAGGCGCTGCGGAGCGACGTATCGGACATCCAGGGAGGGACCACCCACGAGGGCATACACCTGGGGGCCATGGCGGGTACGGTGGACATGGTCCAGAGATGCTATTCCGGCCTGGAGGTCAGGAAAGGGGTGCTGTGGTTCGAGCCCCGGCTGCCGGTAGGGCTCAGGAAGCTGAGGTTCGGGATCGAGTACCGCCGCAACCGCGTGGAGGTGGACATCGGGAAGGACGTTCTCAGGGTGTACAGCCGCCCCCAGGACGTGGCCCCGGTGCTGGTGGGGTTCAGGGGCGCCGTCCACGAGCTGGCGCCGGGCGGCACCCTGGAGTTCAAGCTGGACAGAAAGGGCCAGCGATGACGCCGCATCATGTGCCGGTATGCCGACGACCGTCGGCAGCATGGCATGCCCGAGGCAATGGTTAAATAACGCCGGGGCCCAAGGAACCGGCCGGGATGGGCATGAGGATCGTGTTCACAGAGGTCCAAGGGTACCGGGAGAAGCTCAGGGAAGCGTTCCCGAGCGATGATCTGGTCCTGTTCGACGGTCCGTTGGACGGGGAGGAGCTGGTCAGCGAAGCGAAGGGCGCCGAGGTCATCTCGGTGTTCAAGAGGACGCCGATCAGGGCGGGAGAGATCGATCTTCTTCCCGGCCTGCGGATGATCAACACCCGGACCGCGGGGTTCGACCACATCGACGCGGGCCACGCCCTGGACAGGGGGATCGCGGTGACGAACATACCGGACTATGGGCCGCACGCCATCGCCGAGCACGCCTTCTGCCTGCTGCTGGCATGTGCCAGGCACGTCATTCCCGCCGATCGCTCCGTCAAGGCCGATAGGAAGTTCGACTTCGAGCCGTTCCGGGGCCTGGACCTGAAGGGCAAGACCCTGGGGGTGGTGGGCACCGGCCGGATCGGGGCGGAGGCCGTCAGGATCGCCAAGGGGTTCGATATGAAGGTCATCGCCTTCGATATCTACCAGAACGAGAAGCTGGCCAGGGACTACGGGTTCGAGTACCTGCCCCTGGAAGAGGTGCTGGAACGAAGCGACTTCGTTACCGTCCACGTGCCCCTGACGCCCGATACGGAAGGGCTCATCGACCGCTCCGCCCTGCGGCACATGAAGGAAGGGAGCATACTGATCAACACCGCCCGGGGGAAGGTGGTGGACGAGAGAGCGCTGAGAGAAGCGCTGGACTCCGGCCGCCTGTACGCCGCCGGGGTGGACGTGATAGCGGACGAGGATGACCCGGAAAGAAGCCCCCTGATCGGCTCGAACAAGGTCATCGTCACCCCGCACATCGCGTTCTACACCGAGGAGACCATGGACCGGATGATCGACGAGGCCGTCCAAACCATCCAGGGGTTCAAAGAGGGAAGGCTGGCCAACGAGGTGCCCAGGGAGTACATCAAAAGGACGGTGCGAACAGCACCCCAGGACTGAGATTGGAAATTAATATAATTATATGTCAATAAATAATCCAGTCCGCCGGCGACGGAACGTTTTTCTAAGACGCCTTGGCAACTAGTCCCCAGCAAGTTCATGAGGTGATGGAATGGTCAAGATAGGCATCAACGGCATGGGACGCATCGGAAGGATAATCACCAGGCGCTTCGCCACCGACCCGCCTGAGAACATCGAGCTGGTGGCGGCGAACGACCTGTTCCCGCCGGAGGATCTTGCCTACCTCATGCGCTACGATTCCGTCCACGGCCGGGCCCCCTTCGAGGTGGCGGCCGGAGAGGGCTCCATCAAGGTCGGGGACCGCGAGATCGAGCTGTTCAGGGAGCAGGACCCCGCCGACATACCCTGGAAGGAGCAGGGCGTGGACATCGTCCTGGAGTGCACCGGCCTGTTCCGCGACCGGGACAAGGCGGCCAAGCACCTCAAGGCAGGAGCGTCCAAGGTCATCCTCAGCGCCCCCTCGGATAACGCCGACCTCAGCATCGTGATGGGCGTCAACGAGGAGATGTATGAACCCAAGAAGCACGACATCGTATCGGCGACATCGTGCACCACCAACTCCCTGGCCCCGGTGGCCAAGGTGCTCAACGATCAGTTCGGCATCGAGAACCTGATGGCCACGACGGTGCACGCGTACACCAGCAGCCAGAAGCTGGTGGACTCCCCGGCCCGAAAAAGGAGAAGGGGGCGGGCCGCGTCGGTGTCATTGGTGCCGACCAGCACCGGTGCGGCCAGGGCCACCGCGAAGGCCATCCCCGAGCTGGAGGGCAAGATGCACGCCGTGGCCATCCGCGCCCCGGTGCCGGATGGCGCGATCACCGACATCACCGCGCTGGTGAAGAAGGACGTGACCGCGGAGGCCGTCAATGACGCCCTGAAGGCCGCTTCCTTCGGCCGCATGAAGGGAGTGATGGAGTACAGCGAGGACGAGCTGGTGTCGGCGGACATCATCACCGATCCCGCGTCCTCCATCATCGACTCCTTGTCCACCAAGGTGGTCGGCAGGACCGTTAAAGTGCTGGCATGGTACGATAACGAGTATGGGTTCTCCTGCCGCATGCTCGACCTGGCGGCATACATCGCCGGGAAGGGCGGGATGAAGGGAGAGGCCCGGCTGGAGGCGCCGGTGCGGACGTGAGGGCCGCGGCCCCGGGAAAGGGGCGCACGATCTGCACACTGGCCCTGAACCCGGCCATCGACCGCACCTTCTGGGTCGACAGGATAGAGTTCGGGGAGACCAACCGGGTGGGCAAGGAGTGCCGCTACGCCGGGGGCAAGGGCATCGACGTCTCCCGGGTGCTCACCAACATGGGGGTGCCCAACAAGGCCCTCGGCTTCACCGGCGGCTTCGCCGGGGACGAGCTGGAGTGCCGCCTCATCAACGAGGGGGTGAGATGCGAGTTCATCCGCATCTCCGGGGAGACGCGAACGAACATCATCGTCAATGACCGCGGCGGAGGGAGGCAGATGCTGCTGTCCACCAGCGGGCCGGAGGTATCGCCGTACGAACTGGGGGCTTTATTGAAGAAGGTCGACGGCATCGAGGACGCTTCCTTCATGTCCATGGGGGGCAGCCTTCCCCAGGGAGTGCATCCGGAGACGTACCGCCGCATCATAGCGACGATGAAGCGGAAGGGGGTGCCCACCCTCCTGGACGCGGACGGGGAGGCGCTGAAGGTGGGGATCGAGGCGGGGCCCGACTACATCAAGCCGAACCGGCGCGAGCTGGCCGGCCTGGTGGGCCGGGAGCTGGGGAGCGTGGAGGATGTCCTGGAGGCGGCCGAGGAAGCGAGGGATATGGGGGCCTCGACCGCGCTGGTGTCCATGGGCCCCGACGGGATCGTGCTGGTCGGCGAGGGGAAGAGATATTGGGCCATCCCTCCCAAGGTGGACGCGGTGAACAGCGTGGGCGTGGGGGATTCGTCCGTGGCCGGGTTCATCTACGGCCTGGCGAACGGCATGGGGGAGAGGGAGTGCCTCGTTCACGCCGCGGCCGCGGGCACCGCCACTGCGCTGAAGCCCGGAACGGCCAGAGCGGGCAAGAGGGACGTGATGGATATGGTGCCGCGGGTCGAGCTAAGGGACATCTCGAAGGAGGTGGTACTGTCGGCGCCAGGACGATAGTGCCGCTGGACGTCCCCCCGGCGGAGAGGCGGGAGTTCATGGACAACTACTCCTCGCTCACCGGGGGCAAGGGCCGCCTGATGCTGTTCGCCGGCGACCAAAAGGTGGAGCACCTCAACGACGACTTCCACGGCGAGGGGATCTCTGAGGAGGACGGGGGCCCCGAGCACCTGTTCCGCATCGCCGACCGCGCCCGCATCGGAGCGTTCGCCACCCAGTTCGGGCTGGTGGCCAGGTACGCCATGGACCATCCGGACGTCCCCTACATCGTCAAGCTGAACTCCAAGACGCACCTGGTAAGGACGGAGCAGGCCGAGCCTCTGAGCCTGCAATGGATGGAGGTCGACCAGGTAGCGGAGCTGAAGGCCGAGAACGGCCTCAGGATCATGGGGGTCGGATACACCGTGTACCTGGGCAGCGAGCACGAGGCGGTGATGCTGAGGGAGGCGGCGCAGCTGGTGCGCCGAGCTCACCGGCACGGGCTCGTCACGATACTATGGATGTACCCGCGCGGGAAGGGGGTGGCGGACGAGAAGGACCCCCACCTGATCGCCGGCGCCGCCGGGGTGGGAGCGGCCCTGGGGGCGGATTTCGTCAAGGTGAACTATCCCCGGGGGGAGGACGCCGCGGAACGCCTGCGCGAGGCGGTGCGGGCGGCCGGAAGGACCGGTCTGATCTGCTCAGGCGGGGAGCGCATGGGAGTGGAGGCGTTCCTGCAGAGGCTGCACGATCAGGTCCACATCTCCGGGGCGGTGGGGAACGCCACCGGGCGGAACGTCCACCAGAAGTCCCTGGACGAGGCGGTGCGGTTCTGCAACGCTGTTTATGCGGTCACCGTCGACGACGCCACGGCGGAAGAGGCGATGCGCATCTACCGGGACGGATGATCACGCGATGGTCCGGGTGGTTATCATTCCCTTGTCGGTGTCCAGAGCTTCCACCGCCGGGAGCTCCCGTCCGGTCAGCGCCTCCAGGAAGGCCCCTCCTCCCGTGGATACGTAGGACGTCCGGTCCCTCAGGCCGTACTGGTCCAGCGCGGAGCCGGTGTCCCCGCCGCCCACCAGGGAGAACGCCGGGGACGCCGCGATGGCCTCCGCCACCGTCCTGGTCCCATGGCTGAACGGCTCCATCTCGAACACGCCCATGGGCCCGTTCCAGATGACCGTCCCCGCCCTGGCTATCTCCTCCCTGAAGATCTGGGCGGTCCTCGGGCCGATGTCCAGCCCCAGCCTGTTACCCAGCTCGTCGATGGGCACCACTTCGGCAAAGGCGTCCTCGCTCTTCCTGTCCGCCGCGACCATGTCCACCGGGAACACCAGCTTGTGGTCCCGGTCCCTTTCCAGCATCCCCCTGGCCCGCTCGACCGTCGCCTCGTCCGGGGAGGCGCCGTCCACCGGCCTCCCCTGCGCCGCCAGGAACGGGTAGGCCATGCCCCCGCCCAGGAGCATCTTGTCGACCCTGCCGTGCAGGTTCTCCAACGCCGCTATCTTCCCGGCTACCTTGGCCCCCCCGATCACCGCGACCAGCGGCCTCCGGGGAAGGTCCAGGGCCCTCTGCAGCGAGCTTAGCTCGGTCTTCATCTGCAGCCCGCCCCCGCTCTCGGGCAGGTACCTCACCACCCCCACGTTGGAGGCGTGGGCCCGGTGGGCGTTGGAGAAGGCGTCGTCGATGTATACTTGGCCATACGACGCCAGCTCCCTGGAGAACTCCTTGTCGTTCTCCTCTTCCCGCGGGTCGAACCTCAGGTTCTCCAGCATGAGCATCTCTCCTGGCCACAGCTCCTCCGCGGCCTGCCGGGCCTTCGGTCCCACTATGTCGCCGACGAAGCGCACGCTCCGGCCGAGCAGCCGGGAGAGATGCTCGCTCACCGGCGCCAGCGACAGCTCCGGCACCGCCTTCCCCTTGGGCCTGCCCATGTGGGAGATGATGACCAGCGAACAGCCCCGGTCCAGAGCGTATCGGATGGTCGGCAATGATGCCTTAATGCGCGCGTCGTCCTCTACCCTGCCGTTCTCCATGGGCACGTTATAGTCCACTCTGAGCAGAACGCGTTTCCCATCGATGTCCATCTCGTCGATGTACCTCATGACCACCGTCGTACAGCTTTGGAGCAGGAGGGTAATATCTTGTGCGGCGGTCGGCGCGCCCGCGCGCCGCGAGAATGAAAGGGAAGAGCTAAAAACGCATACCCGGATGAGCGGGCATGCGCAGGAGGCCGCGCCGGTCGCGCAAGAGGAAGAGACCTTTCGGCGTGACCGTCGTCGGTGCCATGTACCTGGTGCTGGCGGCAGTGGCGCTTATGACCGCGACCGGCTTCATGCAGTGGGCCGGGATGAGCGCGGGCAGGCTGCCCGCTCTGCTGCCGACCGGCCCGATCTGGCTGGTGGTGATCGTGGCCATCGCCCTCTCGGTGCTGGGGCTGTTCACCTTCCTGGTCGCGGTGACCTATGCCGCCATCGCGGTGGGGTGCTTCCGCGGCTGGGGCTGGGTGTGGACCTGGGTGTTCCTGTTCGCCGTGCTGAACATCATTCTCTCGGCGTACAACGCCTACATCGAGGGGTTCTCCTCGGAAGCGGCGAGGGCGGCGCTGATCAGCTCCATCCCGCCCGTCATGGTGCTGGCGTACCTGAGCACCGGGAAGGTCAGGCGGTTCTTCCGGAAGAAATGAGCGTGGCCCATGCCGAAATGGTAGGCGAGAATAAGGTGGGGATAGCATCGGAAAGCTCCCGTCTGCTGTTCGGGCTAGTCCCCCAGCGGGGACAACGGTGCTTTCAGATGTACGACCACTAACTGATGCCCTAGGATAAATACTTTCTGTTCTTATAATGCAGAAAGACAATATAATATATTCTGCGTAGGGCGCGTTCACCGCTCCCCGGCGATGTGCAGCCGGAGCTGGGGCGCGCACCGGGGGAAGCGGGAGCGCATGTAGCTGAGGAGGGGGTTGGCCCCCTTGGCGTCCAGGTCCACCTCCACCGGCTCGGCGTAACCGTACCCCCTGGTGATCTGGTCAACGGTATCGGGGTCGCCGATCTCCGCAGTGATGTAGGCCTGACCGTCCTGCTCCTCCACCTTCCTGACGAACCCTATCAGTCCGTCCGGGCCGCCCAGGGGGCAGTAGTGGTCGCTGCGGAGCTTCGATGCCAGCTCCTTCGCCTCCGGCGCGTCCTTGGACATGCGGAACCTTACGATCATCCCAAACCCTTCCGTGATGAGGCCGGGCCGACCCCCGGCCAGGATTTCCTTTCATGACCTCCCCGCCTATGAACGTTTCGCCCGGCGTCCCGGGACGCCTCCCCTGGCAAATTATTAACTACCGTTGTTCACAAGGTCGTCAGGCTGAGGCAGGATGGTAAGATCACAGGAAGGGCGGGTGGAGGAGCTGAGGGCCATGGACGAAAGGCTCCTGGCCATCATGAGGACCACCAGCGACCCCATGTTCATGAAGGACCGGGAAGGCCGCTACATGGTGGCCAATCCAGCTCTGCTGCGCATCCTCGGCAGGGACCTGGAGGACGTGGTGGGGCGGTCCGACGTCGAGTTGCAGTTCGACCCCGCCACGGGCAGGGAGATCATGGCCATGGACCGCCAGGTCATGGACGCCAACAGCGACCTCACCGTAGAAGAGGTTGTTAGGACGCGGGAGGGCTGCCGTACCTTCCAGACCACCAGGGCGCCGCTGCACGACGAGCGCGGCAGGGTCATCGGCCTGACCGGCACGGCCAGGGACATCACCGACCGGAAGAGGGCCGAGGAGGCGCTGAAGGAGAGCGAGGCCAAGTACCGCGGCCTGTTCGAGAACACCCAGGACATCGCGGCGGTGCTCAGGTACGAGCTGGACGACCGGGGCAAGGTAGCGGACTGGACCTTGGAGGACGCCAACCCTCCCGCGCTGAAGGCCCTGGGAGCGGGGTCGCTGAGCGAGGTCGCGGGGAAGAGGATGTCCGAGGTGGCGAGGACCTGGGACCTGCCCCCGCTAATGGACATCACCGATCTCGTGAGGATGAAAAGCGCCCCTTTCATCCACGGCCGCCACATCGAGGGGATCTCCAAAGATTACATCCTGACGTTCATCCCCCTGGAGAGGGGGCGGTTCATCCTCACCGCGACGGACATCACCGAGATCAAGACCGCGCAAAGGAGATTGGAGGAGAAGCGGGCCCGGCTGAGAGCGATCGTCGACAACCTGCCGGTGGGGGTCGCCATCGCCGACACTGAGGGGCGCATCGTGGAGGTGAACCGGATGACCGAGCAGATCTGGGGAGTCGGGCCGGGGGACATGGATGGGGGAGGACAGGGGCCGCGGAAAGCGGGGGCGGAACGCCCCCAGACAGAGCGGGACCGCCAGCTGGCCAGGGCGCTCAAGGGGGAGACGGTCATCAACGAGGAGTACGACATCGAACGGGGCGACGGGAGCGTGGGGACCATCATCTCCTCGGCGGCGCCCATCATGGACCCGCGGGGGAAGATCATCGGTGCGCTGTCCACGGTGGTGGACATCACCGAGCGGAGGGCGCTGGAGAAGGACCTGGCGGAAGCGAAGTCGAGGGCGGAGACGTACGTGGACGTCCTGACGCATGATGTGAACAACTACAACACCGCCGCCATGGGGTACCTGCAGCTGGCGGAGATGCGGCTCCATCTGGAAGAGGACGATATGAAGTACATCACCAAGCCGCTGGAGGTGCTGGAGGACAGCACCGAGCTGATCGCCAACGTGCGGGACCTGCAAAGGCTGGAAGCGGGTAGGAACGGCGCCGGGACCGTGGACGTGTGCCGGATGCTCAAGGAGGTCAAGGAAGCGTTCGAGGACCCGCCTGGCAGGGAGGTGGTGATAACCCTCGATGCTCCGGACCACTGCCCGGCGATGACCTCGGGCCTGCTGCGTAACGCCTTCTCCAACATCGTCAGCAATGCCATAAAGCACTCCGCCGGGCCTCTGGACGTGAACATCCGCATGGATTTCGAGCCGGTGCGCGGCGAGGACGGGATCAGGATCAGCATCGAGGATAACGGGCCGGGCATCCCGGACGAAAGGAAGAAGGTCATCTTCGACCGGAGCCTGATGGGGCTGACGAGGACGGTGAGCAGGGGGCTCGGCCTGTACTTCGTGAAGAGGCTGGTGGAGGACCTGGGAGGCGAGGTGTGGGCGGAGGACCGCATGCCCGGGGACCACACCAAAGGAGCGAGGTTCGTGATGCGGCTCCCCCTGCGGCAGGATACGAAAGGCGATGCCTGAAAGGGATCGAACCAGGGCGAGGAAAGGACTGACCATGATGGCCCCAGTTCTCACTGAAGTTGTCCGGGGAACGTGAGAGCAATAGTTTTGCTGATGAATATATAAATATTCGGGCGGGCGATAGGGACCGCATGACCGATGATCAAAAGTATCCGGAGCAGCCGCTCCCGGAACAATATCCTCCGCAGTACCCGGCCGACCAGCCGGCGTACCAGCAGTATCCCCAATACCCGCAGCAGTACCCGCAGCCCCCGGTCCGCCAGAGGCCTCTCGGGGTCACCATCCTGGCCATCCTGGAGATACTGGGGGGCCTGGGCTCGCTGGCGCTGGCGGGGATATTCTTCATCGTCTCCGCGGTCCTCGGCTCGGCCTCGACCATAGCGGAGATCGAGCAGCAGACGGGCGTGACCATTCCCGAGGAGCTGCTGGACATCGGCGCCGCATTGTTCGGGGCGCTCGGCATCATGTTCCTGGTCGTCATGGTCCTGTTCTTCGTGCTGGCCTGGGCGTTCTTCAAGGGCAAGAGCTGGGCCCGCATAGTGGCCATCATCCTCCTGGCGTTCTCCGTGATCACCGCGGCGGCCGGCGCGATCGCGTCGTTCGACATCGTCACTCTGGGCCTAGGGATCGTCATCCCTGTGATAGTGGTGGTGTACCTGTACATGCCAGAGGCCAAGACGTGGTTCACGCAATAAGCCGCGCCGCAAACCCCTTTCCGTCCATTTTTATTTTGCCGACCAGGACCCGTTCGGCGTCGCGGGCCCGTCCAGAAGCGCAGAGGTCTCCTCGGGCGGCGCGGCAGGGCCATCGACCTCGTGACGGTCCTCGAGCTGCATGAAGAGGCGTTCAAGGGACTGAAGGCGGACGCCGGGCAGTGGAGGCGAGCGAACGTTGTGATAGGGGGAGCACCGTTCGCACCGCCGAGGCCAGAGAAAGTGGTCCCCCCGATGGACGAGCTCATCGGAGAGTACGACCGGCGCGACCTCGCCGGCGAGGACGCTTTAACCCTGGGAGCGTGGCGGCATCATGGTCTCGATCGCATCCATCCCTTCAGCGACGGCAACGGGAGGATAGGGAGGCTGCTGCTGAACCTGCATTTCCTGAAGCGCAATTGGCCGCTGGCGAACATACTGCCGGCGGACAGGGATCGTTATCTCGATGCCCTCAGCAGAGCGAACGCCGGGAACCTGGGCCCGCTGACCGACCTTCTCGGGATGGCCATGGCCGCGTCGCTTCTGAACTTCTCGTCCTGCATGGGCACGGAGCGTGACGAGCTCAAGCCCCTTGCGGAGCTGGAGGGGAACGGCTCATACTCAGCAAAGTACCTGGCCCTCCGGGCCAAGCAAGGGAGCCGCCCGCCACCAGGGCGAAGAGCGAATGGCGCTCCAGCAGGAGAGCGCTGGACCTCTATACCGAGGAGGTGGGGAGGAAATGAGATCATAGGTCCAGAGATCGTGTCGGTCCCTTTTCGTAATAGAATTATGTTACGTCATAATACCTAAATATTATGCAAGTAGTGGTTAGAACGACAAGGGATGAGAGCATGAAGATCGGGATCATTGCATGCGAGTCGTTCAAGAAAGAGCTGGACGTGCTGACCGAGAACGATCCGGACATCGGTTACAAGGAATACCTGGAGTTCGGGCTGCACATCTATCCGGATGACCTCAAGAGGACGGTCCGGGAGAAGGTCGATGCGCTGGAAGGCAGGGTCGACGCCGTTCTGCTGGGCTATGGCATCTGCAGCTCGCTTCGGGACATCACGGACGATCTCAGGGTCCCCGCGGTCAGATTGGATGCCGACGACTGCATCGGGGTCCTCCTCACCACCGAGGAGTACGCAAAGGAGAGGAGGAAGTGCGCGGGGACGCTGTACAACACCCCCTACTTCGCCCAGAGGGGCCTGGACCGGATAAAGCTGGAGCTCAAGGAGAAGGTCCCCAACTACGAGGAGCTGGGCTTCGACATGGAGTGGTACCTGGACAAGCTGTTCGACGGCTACTCCAGAGTGCTGTTCATCGACGACGGGCTGTGCGACACGGAAGCGCTCATAAAGATGTCCGAAAAGACCGCCCAGGAGCTGAAGCTGAGGCACGAGTGCAGGGCCGGAACGCTGGAAGTGCTGAGGGACGCGCTGGCGAGGACCAAGGAGCTGGCCCGGGAGAAGTACGAAACGCGCACGGGAAGCCCCGCTCCGGCCGAGGCCCCGAAAAGCTGCACCCCGGCACAGTGAGCCTCAGGCCGGGCGGCCTTCCTCATGCTCTTCCATATTCCTCCGCCGCAGGACGGAGGCCAGGAAGGACACGGCCAGCACCACGACGACGATGGCCAGCGTGACCGTTGTGGCGGTGCCCTGCTCGGTGTACTGCAGGAACAGCTCCCCCAGCGCCAGGATGAGGCCGTACTTGGCCAGCCCGCCTACGGCCTGGTAGATGAGCGAGCGCTTGAGGTCCCATTTGGCGAGCGCGACGAACGCTCCGATGAAGAACAGCAGCGGGGCTATCCGCCCGAGCAGTATCATGCGTTCGTCGCGCAGCAGCAGGAAGTTGTGATATTTATCGAAGGCCCGTTCGATGACGCGGGGGACCCGGACCCGCTTCACCAGAAGGTACAGGGTCAGCAGCCCGGCGGCCTCGCTTATCGTGGCCACTGTCAGCATCAGGACGGCCAGGGTGACGGGGTCGATGCCGTACCCGGTGGTGTAGGCGATCACCAGGAACACCTCGGGCAGCGTGGGCACTCCCAGCGCGTTGACGTATAACACCACGAACAGGGCCAGGAGCATGCCTCCCACCCCCAATGGCTGGAACAGCTCGATCAGTATGGTCCCCAGGTCGGCCATTGAGGCAGGATGACCTTTATGAGGCTTATATACTTTGGGAAAATAGGCCCAGACCGTCAGGGCTCAGGCAGGGGTCCCACTTGCTGGCCATCTTTTTATACGGCGCGAGGCCCTAGGCAGAGATAGGGGTACTCTCGCTCAGGAGCATGGATCCGGAGCGGACACCATGTCCTTGGGCTGGGCCGTGAGATCGGCCTTCATTTTTTTCGGCGTTGAAGACGAGTCCGGTCACGCGGCCCTCACAGAAGTACTGCACACCTCTCCGGGCGGTGCGATGGACGAAGCCCCTCTTAGCGTGGATGCGTCGATCGACAACGCTTGGAGCTTCTTTGCCCCGGACCTCCGCTCCCTCCTGGGCCCGATGGAAGATATGCAACAGATGGTCATCTAATCTACCCTGGTCCTGCCGCCCGAACGCCTGACTCCCAATCGTTCATCAATATCCCAAATAGCCCTCGACGCATACTACTATCAGCACAAGACGAGATCATCTATCACACCGCTGTTCGCGCGATGAGCAACGAGCATGAGAGGGGACCGTTGATATGATCGAGGACACCCAGAAGAACCCCATCGACGCCATTGAGAAGAACTACGAGGACCTGTTCCTCGTGTCCGTCGGCCTGGGGGTCCCGTCGGCTGGGGCGATAGATGCCGCGAGAAAGGCCCACCAAGCGGTCCGGTTCCTTATGGATAAAGTGCTGAGCATGCCGCCTCAGGACATCGAAACGTTCATGGACTCGATCACGGACCTTGTTAAAAAAGGGCCTTACCCCGGAAAGGCAAGCGAGTACAAGGGGCGGATAGACACTATGGGCACGGTCGGCGGCGTCCTGGGCAGCATCGAGAGGAGCATGAGGTCACTGAGTGATCACCAGCGAAGGGTGTTCGTCCGCGAATCCATCGCCAGCGCCGCCGCCAAGGTCGATGAGATGGTCGACCTCATCGGGGACGATGTACTGTCGACCCGGGACATGGATAAGTTCAGGTATTTGGTCGAAGCACAGGCCGTGTTCCTCAAGTCGAAGAAGATCCTGGACGAGGTCGTGGCGGACCTGCGCAAAGGCAAGGACCTCGACAAGGACCTGCTGGACTTATACATCTTGGCCATATTCGCTCTACTGAGGGTGGAGGCGTTCCGGAGAGGCAAGATCACCCTTGATGACCTCGGGTACACCTACATGATCATGTTGACCATCAGGCCCTCGGACCTGAGCACGCACGGGTTCAAGATGGATCCCATCCCGAGCGACGATTGAAGTGGTGTTCGGAATGGCCGCGTTTCTACCCGACACAGGAGTAGTGATAGCTAGATTGTTCGAGGAGGACGACCACTTCAGTGCGGTCGACGCATATCTGGTGGAGATACCTCCCAAACAGGTCAAGTTGTCCTACGAGGTGTACCTTGAATCCGTAAAGAAGTTCAAGGACAACGCAGAGCAGATGCTCCCCCTCTTAAAAGAGGCGATGAGCGGGGTGGCGACACATCGGCGGCTGAGCATCGAGGACCTCGGTCCAGACCATATCGATCCGGTTGTCGATCTGGCTTTCTCAAAGGCCCGTAGGAATGAGGGGTTCTATGCCTGGTAAAATATCAGCTCAGGATCTCATGCCTACTGAGCAAGGACCCGTTCCGGCGCACCTTCGCCGAGGCCATGGAAGTCTGGGCCAACTACAACAATCAGCGGATGAGGTCGGTCTTCAGGGTATATGATCCACTGAGGGATTGTCTGCAATGCGCTACCGATGACGAGACTGGACTCAAGAACGATCTGGAAAAGTACCTGCCGTCACATTGCGCGTTCTTCGACAGGCCGAAGAGCGAGCACGATCTCAGGATCGTGGCGGAGATACTGGCGATTTCCTCCCGAAAGGGTCTCGCGGACCTAACGTTCGTTACTGTCGACAGGAGGTTGGAAAAGGCAGTGAGCACGGTCATGCCGGCCATGATCAGCGATCACCCGGGAAAGGTGGCTTGGATCAAATGTCAACTGCTGAGGAGGGGGAGCTAAGGTGAATGCTCGCTGGCCTCCATCCGACGGTGCGCCAACAAGGACCGAACTCGGCTCTCGCCCCCTCTCTTTATCTCTCTGCAGCATCACAGTTCTCAATAACGCGGGAAGGATCATCCGCCGCTCATCTGGTTGGTCTTCTTCAGGAATTTGGCCGGCGTCGGCTGGTGCAGCTTCCAGATTATATTCATCGGCCGGTCGCCTTCGTGCCGGACATAGTCGGCGGTTCCGAGGAAGGTGTATCCTGCGGTCTTTCCGAAAGAGTCTTTCTTGCTCTCACGGACGAACAGCAGGATGTGATCGCCCGTCTCCTGATGATGAATGTATCTCCGGCCTGTCGCCGATCTTGAGGGCGTGGTGCTTTGGCTCTGCCAGTGGAATAGCCGCTCGTTGATGGAGTAATCGTTGTACATCGTGGTGGGCGAATAGTCCTTGTCCGATTTGTTGAGAGTGATAAAGAACAGATCAGACTTCTTGTCCGGCAGGTGCTTGACGCCTTCCCTCACCGAGCTCGGATTCGTGGACCCCATGGCTGCCATGATCTGATCTCGGGAGTAGGTGCAGTACAGGTCCAGGGGGCACTCGAAGTCCAGGTCGTTCGGCTTATCGACTATATCAATGTGGTCCAACTGATACCTCAGGATCTCCTGCATCTCAGTGTACAGGGTCTTGTTTTGTTTCAGGCGGCGTAAGCCGTCCACGGTGCTGGAGAACCCGCAATCCTCCGCGGACTTCTGCCAAATGGTGAATTGCAACATCTGCAGCATCAGGCGTTCCGATTCATTCATCTGAGCCTCATCTAGATCATCGATGCTGGGAAGTACGCGAAGCAGGAAGTCGATCCACCGCCGGGAATCGATCGAGCAGATGCGGTAGAACGCCTTGGTCAAGACCTCTTCGTCCGGTTCCGAGAAGTCTGCTTTTATTCCGGCAAGGGCGCAGAGCCTGGAGAAGCTGCCATTGATGTACAC
This sequence comes from Methanomassiliicoccus luminyensis B10, assembly GCF_000308215.1. Taxonomy (NCBI): domain Archaea; kingdom Methanobacteriati; phylum Thermoplasmatota; class Thermoplasmata; order Methanomassiliicoccales; family Methanomassiliicoccaceae; genus Methanomassiliicoccus; species Methanomassiliicoccus luminyensis. The sequence goes on along the minus strand of NZ_CAJE01000004.1, from coordinate 41,211 downwards.
GCTCCGAATATCCATGTGGTAATATGACAGGAAATTGTCGAGCGTGAGGGGCAGCTGGCTGTTCTCCTCGAACGACGCGATCCGGGATATAATGCCCGCCCTGCAGCCGAGCGCGTTCCTGATGTTGTTGTAAATTATCTCCTTGGCCTTGCGTTCGAGCTGGATGTAGCAGCCTTTAGGCAGGGAGCTGAAGCCGTTCTTGATCTCGTTCTGCACGCTCTTGGCGCTTTCGCCCAGAAGGGCGGCGAACTTCTCCTCGAAGCGGTACTGCCGGTTGGCCTGCCCGATGAAATCAAGCACGGTGAGGCATTCTTTGCCTTCCGAAAGTCTCAGCCCGCGCCCCAGCTGCTGGAGGAAGATGGTCAGGCTCTCGGTGGGCCTCAATAAGAGAACGGTGTTTACCTCGGGGATGTCCACGCCCTCATTGAAGATGTCCACGGTGAAGATGATCTTGATATCGCCGTTGACCAGCTTCTGCTTGGCGCTTACGCGCACGTCATCGGGCGTGTCGGCGGTTACGCTGATCGAGGGAATTCCTCGTTCATTAAAATGGTCGGCCATGAACTGGGCGTGGGCGACCGAGACGCAAAATCCCAGGCCCTTGACCTCGTCGATATCGGTGATGTAGCGGATGACCGACTGAAGGATCAGGTCCGCTCTCCGGTCCGCTCCCAACCATTCATAGGTATAGAGGTTGGACAGCTCCGTCCGGTCGTAGCCGCCCCGAGTCCACCTTAGTCCGGTCAGGTCCGCCGTGTCGGTGACCCCGAAGTAGTGAAAGGGACATAGGAGTTTTCTCTCGATGGCCTCCGGCAGACGTGATTCGGCCGCTATGCGATCGTCGAAGTACGTCAGCACACTTTTTCCGTCCATGCGCTCCGGGGTGGCGGTCAGGCCCAGCAGCACCTTCGGTTTGTAGTGTTCGAGGAGCCTCTGGTAGGTCGGCGCGGCGGCATGGTGGAACTCGTCCACGATGATGAAGTCATAAAAGTCCGGCGTGGTCCTCTCATCAAAGCTTTGAGATTGGAATGTTTGGATCGATATGAACAAATGATCCAGGCTCCCGGGGATGGAGCCATCGTAAAATGTATCGCCAAAATTCTGGTTCCTGAGCACGTTCCGGAAGCAGGATAAGCTCTGCTCGAGGATCTCCTTTCTGTGGGCAACGAACAAAAGCCGATTGGGCCTGCCGGGGTTCTCTTTGCAGAACCGTTTGTAGTCGAACGCGGAGATCACGGTCTTGCCTGTGCCTGTCGCCGCCACCACCAGGTTCTTGTACGAATGCCGGATCTCCCGCTCCGCGGCCAGTTTATCCAAGATCTCTTGCTGGAACGGGTATGGGGCGATGTCAAAGAGCATGACGGGGCCGGTATCGCCCTTCACGCGCTCGGCCCGCAAGGCTCGGCTCAGGCGGTCCGTTTCCTTTTCGGTGAAGACCTCGAACTCCGGGGAGTTCCAGTAGCTCTCGAAGGTAGCGTCGATCTTCCTCATGGTGTCAGGGAGGTCCTGCATCGTCACCTTGACGTTCCATTCCAGCCCGTTGGATATGGCGGCGTTGGAAAGGTTCGATGAACCGACATACGCTGTGCTGAAGCCGGTGTCGCGGTAGAAGACATAGGTTTTGGCATGCAGCCGGGTGCGCTTGGTATCGTAAGATATCTTCACTTCGGTGTTGGGGAGGCGAGATAGCCAAGTTACCGCCTTGACATCGGTCGCTCCCATGTACGAGGTCGTTATGACTCGCAATTTTCCGCCTTTGCTGGTGAAGTCAGAGAGCTCCTCCATCAGGAGCCTCAGCCCGCTCCACTTGATGAACGATACCAGCATGTCGACGCGGTCGGACGAGGCGATCTCCCTCTTCAGTTCAGCCACCATGCTGGGCTCGTGGGCGGCCCCGGTGAACAGCGAACTCTGAGATATCGAGGTCTCGGGCCTGGTGATCTCCGCCCTTTCGTTGATGGAATGAATCGAGTTCTTCTTGTCGACCAGAGCCAGTAACTGCTCGGCCTTTTCGGCGCTCATGTCCACGGTCAGACCGGAAAGGGCTTCTTCCCCCGTCGCCTGGACGATGGCCTGAACGATGCCGTTGACGATCCTGACCTGCTTATCCAGATCGCCTTCGAGGCGAGAGGACGACAGGCCTTTTTGCAGGACCGACGCCAGGTAGTCGGAGAGTATCTTGGGGGCTTCGGCATCGTCGATCGGTTCTTTGAAGGGCAGCAGGCTTGGCTCATTGTCCAGGGCGGCGGAGAGGTCCTTGTTGACAACCTGCTCATATATGCCCGCCTTGACCATCTGAATCCTCCCGTGCAGCGCGTTGTTGAGCCTTAATCTTGCCGGCGTTCCAGGCAGGATCTCAGCCTTTCCCGCCGCTCTTCTCCTTCAGCAGCGGCATGGCCTGCATGATCCCGGCGGCCTCGTCCGAAGTGTCCAGCTCCAGGTACGCCGCTTCCTTGCGGGCCGATTCGAGGGCCCTCTCCAGCTCCTTGTCCGATATCAGCTTGGTCCGCTGCTCCACGGGAGGGTTCACCTTGCTCGACCGCTCGTATTCAAGAGCCTTCTGCGCCAGGTCGTCGGGCAGGCACCGGCACGATTTGAGGGCGTCAGAGAACTCCTCGCAGAAGAAGGTGTCGATCTGTATCCTCCTCTTGGTGAGATGGCTGAGTCGGCCGATGACGCGGCAGATATCGTCCCTCTGCTCCGGGCTGAGCTGCTCCACGAACTCGTAGTCCTCGATCTTCTTCAGGCTGAGGATGATCGGTTCCAGCGAATCGAGGGTGATGATGTACGCTTTGTAATCGCCGAGGTTTATGCAGTGCTCCCGGAACACGTGCACGGTGTTCGACGGGACCACCAGGAACACCTCCTTGCGGACGTCCTTCTCCCGAACGTACTTGGACGCCTTCTCGGCCTGGCTCTTCACGTAGTCGGGGAAGTTGGAGAGGTCCTCGCCCTCGGGGCTCTTGGCGTCGAAGACCACATACTCCTGGCAGACGAGGATGGTGTTGTCCGGCTTGCCCTTGAAGGGGACCTTTTCCTTGTCGAGATACCCGACCTGGTGCTTCTTGCACAGGTTCTTGATGGTCTCCTCCACCTTGGCCTCGTGGACCGACCAGGTCCTCTTCATCTCCTCGATGTGCGACCTGATGGCCTGCTCCTTTTCCTCCTGGAGCTGCCGCTCGTCCTCATTCACCTTCTCGACCAGCGTGTTCAGGGAGGTGACCTTGGACAGGTAGTCCTCCTGGCGCGACCGCTCGGTGGTCCTGAACTCGGTGATGGTCTTCTCGCACTCGGTGACCTTATCGTTCAGGACGTTCAATGAGGCCCGCGCATCGATGAGCTCGGCCTTGAGGCGGTCGATCTCTTTGATGTTGAAGCGGTCCTTGCTCCATTCCTCCTCCAGTTGCCGCAGGAGGTCCTGGACCCTCGCATTGTGCGACTGCTGATCTCGGAGCAGCAGGCCGTACTCCTTGTAGGCCTCGTAGCCGAGCGCCTGGATATGGCGCCAGGAGAACAGCCTCCTGAAGAACCCCGCCGATCTCACTTCCTCGAAGAACGTTTCCAAGTATCCGGTCCCATCCGATACGGTGTGCATCCCCCAACGCTCCGGGGTGGGGATGGGGCCGGGCGCTTTTAACGGTTTTGAATTATTCCATCCTGGAAATTCAATCACACTTAAGAGCCCAAGATATTGATTCCAGCTTTGACAGCCTGGTTTTGATCATTAGCTTACCATTCAGCAAGGCTTACAGATACATCATTCATCTTGAAAAGTGAGAGATATATACTCCTGCCTCAAAGATCGCGACGTGGAATTAATAGTATCGCATACAAAAATTATCTGCGTAGATGAGCATCTGACGATTATGAAGCTCTTCTTAGACAGGGTGCTCACTGGCCCTATGAATTTTACGAGGCACTAAGGTGGGAAGCCGCATCATTCATGTTGAGAGGTTAACGGAAAGAAGGGCAGAGACGCCGTCAGTCTCGCCGAGGCAATGGTCGCCGAGAAGGCCGATTCCAAGATACGGGGAGGATGTGACGGGGCATGAAACCCCATTCATCCAGATGTAGACATTGGTGTGATCTCCATTATGCGGCCCTGATATTCTCTCCCCAGCCGCTGGCCTCCCTTTCATCGAACTTCAGGTTGATCTTGTTCACAACTTCGCTCACAACGTCTTCGGACGAGGTGGCGATCCCCGCCTCCCAACTCCCGCCGCCGGCCGAGTAGGCTATGAGGTTCATTGAAGACACTATCGCCACACCTCGATCGAACACCATAATCTTGGCATGGATGTTCTTGTTGGTGAATACCTCGATTCCATACCTGCGAAGAACGTCCATGAATTCCTGCTTGTCACCAGTCTCAGGCGGCCTAGTGAGTATCTTAATCTTTAGGCTCTTGTTCTGCGCGAGGATCTTTAACTGATCCATGATGTTCCCCTTGTCGACGTAGGGGTTGACGATGAGGAGCTCAGTTCGGACGTTCTCTACTAGATGGTTGGTCAGGTCGTTCAGCCTGCTACCGTCGACAAACAAGTGGTGGTCAACGAGCGATATGTTCTTTAGAGTGAGCCAGCCCTGGAACGCTCTGATAATATTGGTCTGATCCTCTTTCTTCAGCTTCAGGACGGATGGGTTATCCCCCTTGCGGTCGTCGACGAAGTAGTTCCTGTATTCGACATACAGGTCCTTGGCGACCCTGTACTCTCCGCTGTTGGTCTTGTATATGGCATCAATGCCGAAGAGCTCGCTCAGCACCGTGTTAATCGTTTTCGGGGGGAAACCGGTCAGTTCCTGCAGGTCATCCCAGGTCCTCGCTCCATCTACGGCTATCGCCTTAATCATCGTGCCCTTGTAGCTTCCCCAGAAATTCGGTTCGGTCCCTGCCATGACAGTCGGGCATGTACTATTGTTGTTTATTATAAGATTAGTGCCATCCATCCAGATCTAGACTTTGTTAGGCACACGCCAAACAACATACTCCGGCGACATCACCTGTTCTGTTCGAGGAGATGCTTCCAGACCTCGTTCGAGCGGACGCATCATTCCATGAGCACACCTCCTGTGGTTGGCGAACCACATGAACGGCAGGAAGTGAATCTTTGTTTCTTCATCCAGTCCCCCGCATGCGTACTCCAGCTAGCCTTCGTGGGGGCAGTCGTAATTGTGATGATGGACGAACTCTTGCACCGCGTCAGCTATCCTCTCCCTCGTCGCCTCGCTCGTATCTCCGAGAAGCTCGTCTAGGTGGTGTTCCATCATAAGCCGTTTCAAGTATATTGCTCACGCTAGTTTAGGATTCTTCTGACCACTAGCTCATCTTTCATCGGAATCTAATCGATCTCATTCATCATTTCGCTCATTATGGCAGTAGGAATTTTATAGCCTATAGAGAGCATCTGGGTGGTCATTCAGGGTCAGAGGTACCTCGCCCTGTCGGCCTTGTGAAGCAATGTTGTGGAAGACCCATATCCGGATCAGCAGGCAAGTGATAGACCAGCTTGGGATCTTTCTTACTGACAAGGAATTTTCCAATCTGAAGGATGGCGCCATAGCTCCAGATCAATGGAAGGATTACCCGCACCACTTTGGCAAGGAAGATAAGATCCGTAACTATCTGAACCTGGCAAGGTCTGACTTCCTTCGAGACGACAAGCCCAACACGTACTACAACCTCGGGGTGGCCTTCCACTACATTCAGGATTCGTACACCACGTATCCGTCCTACCTTCCTAAGCATCAGCAGTGGGAGGAATGGATAGAGAACTGCTATTTCGTGCCTAACATACAAGGAGCTATTCAAACCTCAATCAGGAATCAGGTTGTCGCGGATTCGTATGCTCAGCAGGCCGTGGCACTCTCCAGTGGGGCGAGCGGCCGAAAGGAGACTTTGAGGCTCACCACGATGAACGGGCAAAAGAAGGACGAGCATTCCATCGCCAGCCCCAAGGCGGATTTCAACATGGGGTTCCTGGCGAGCTACGTGGCCGCCAAGTCCGTGCTCGGCCCCAAGAAGAATCCTACCTTGGACGCGGCGCTGGCCTCCAATCTTAACTGGCACATCGGCCAGATGAGACTAGCTGAAATGGAATCGCTGAGCAAGATAAAGGATTTGGCAGACAAGAGGAAGGAAAAGGCCCAGAAGATAGCCCCGCCTAACGGCATGATGGCCAAGTTCAAGAACTGGCTGACTAACTTGAAAATAAATCGCCTGGAGAAGCAGCTGTTGCGGAGCAAGCAAGCCCACTTCCAGAGAGAACACTTGAAGGCAGTCGCGCAGAGATACAGCATGGCCGCGAACGGCATTGCCGCGGACCATGTCGGCTGGTACGAGTTCACTATCCCTCCCATCGACATCGGCTCGGTGATCAACGAGCTGGTGGAGGTACAGGACGCCTCCCGGGCCCTGGGATTGGACCAGCAGAGGCTGAGAGCCCTGCTGATCGAGCACGGGGCGCCCATATATTGCATAGGGGGCGCGTTCATAGCTGAGCGCTCCACCGTGGACAAGATCATCGGGCAGAACGCAGTGAACGGTTTCAACAAGCTCCCATCGTGAAGACAGGACGGAAAGGAAAAAAGATCAGCGAACGGGACGCCGTGCTCGCCCCTCATATCACATTCGTAGCGACACCCCCGATAGCAAGCGGTCAGCCATGAGGATGCGACCGGGAGTGCGATTCGTTGTCGTTGATCACTCACGTCAATCAAGATAGAATATGTCGGTCACGTTGATGCCGGACTCGGTGATCCTGAGCTCCCGGCCTCTGCCGCTCCTCCCGTCGACCCACCCGTTCTTGATCCATCCATCGATGTAGTGCCGCGAGTAGTACATCTTCTCAGCCTGCACGACTCGATCCCCTACACGGGCATCGCTGTCCTTCACGCTGCCCGTCTGTCCCGGCTCATAGGTCCACGCGCCGGCGTCCTTTATCGCCTTGATCAGAGCCGTGTACCTCGTGGGCTGCTTGTTCTCCTTCCTTTTCCTGAACTCCCTTAGGGCCAGGACCAGGTCCCTCGGCGGCAGATCGATCTGGAAGGTCGGCAGCTCCACGGGCTCGGCCACCGCTTTGGTCTGACCGACCAGCTTACCGTCGACGCTGAACACCTCCCTTATCCTCTCCTCGCCGGATATCGTGTAGGCGCGGGCGTGGACGGTGAACGGCTTTACCCCCTCGACCATCATGGATGCCAATGTGGCAGCGGCAGCGAACTCGGTGGTCCCCGCCGATACGTTGATGTAGACATCGTTCCCGTTCCGGCGCTCCTCGGACATGATCGAGATGAGGGATCTCAGGACGTCCTTGAACCGGTACACCTTGACCCTCTTTTCCACGATGCTCGCGTCCTCAAGTCCGAGAGCGTGCAGCTGGTCGACGACCTCCTGGTAGAAGTCCGCATACACTGTGGCCTTCTTGGCCTGGTCCCCTCCGTCCCAGTGCAGGATGTGGACCTTTTCTGCCCGCAGGTCCTTGATGGGGTTGACCACCTTCACTGTCTCGAAGGTCACGCAGCATATCACCACCCTCAGGCGGGGGATCATACGGTCGTATGCGCTGCTGCTCTTCGAGGGGGCCGGTCCACGGTCCCTGCTGTCTCCTGAGGTCGCTCCCACATCTCTCACCATAATAACCGTCGTCACTTGTATAACAAATATAACGTTATAATGATTTTGTATCGACGTGCGGCTCTCGGTCCGATGACACCGCAGATAGACCGCATGACCCAGTACCTGATCTCGAACGGGGATGTACCGGCAGTGACGAACCAGACCATCTATGAGTATGCGTGGGGCCAGGGCATCAGGCCTGTCATGGAGGAGCGCCTGAAGCCTGAACGCTTCACCAGGAAGAGGCGCCAGCCCCGGCACGGGGCGGCGAGGACCGCAGGGGCCGCTCCCGAGGAGCACTGCCCCGCTGAGCTGCTCAGTTGGTACATCGGAACAGCATCATCCGACCGGGAGGCGCGTTGAGATGCCCGGACAGCAGAACGGAGCGCCTCGCCACGATATCTCGCCGAGGAAGGCTGATAATGCCAGCGGGACTGGCATGATCAGAGCCGTTCTCGACCATGTGAGCGCGAGCGGTGACGATGCGCCCTCCGGGCCGCTCCGTCGCAGAACTTTCTTCAGGCCGTATCAGCTCCGTCCGCTGCTCAAGTTCACCAGATCGGACGGCCGTCTGCTCATCGCCGACGAGACCGGCCTGGGGAAGACCGTGGAGGCAGGCTGCATCATCCTGGACGAGGTCCTGAGGAACAGCGCCGCCAGGCTGCTGGTGGCGTGCCCCTCGCATCTGATGCACAAATGGAGGAGCGAGATGGAGAGCAGGTTCGGCCTCTCCTTCAACGTGGTGAGCGGGGCCGAGGCGATGAGAGATATCGCTGACAAGGAGCGGCAGTTCAGGCACATCGTGTCCCTCGATTCCATGGAGGCCAACCTCGATTGCCTAGCCCCCGCCGCCGGGCCGGACCTCGACCTCCTGGTGATCGACGAGGTGCACAATGTCGCCTGGGGCGAGGAAGGGGCTCGGAGGAGAAAAGCCTGCATGGAGCTGTCCGGCCGCTCCAGGAAAGTGGTGGGCATATCCGTGTCCCCGGACCGCCTGGAGGACGATGACCTCTTCCAGATCATCGAGGCCATCGATCCCGGCAGGCTGCCCTATGCGGCGTTCAAGAGGGAGATGCGCAGTACTGCCCGGCTGAGCAGGCTGGCCGAGAGGCTCAGGGGAGATGACATCCCGGCTTTGGAGGCGAGGGGCATTATCGGTGAGGCATCGGAGATCGCGAAGGAAGCCGCCGCGGCCGGGCCCGGTGGCGAGGATGCCATCTCGCGCGAGCTCGGAACGATGGCCGAACGATGGCCCTCCGATCCTGATGTAGCCCGTCTGCGGGTGGTCCTCGGCCGGCTGAGCTTTCTCTATCCCCTCATGACCATGACGAGGCGGGAGGAGGTCGGAGAAATGAGGCGGAGGGAGTTCCTGGACCTCGAGGTCAAGATGAGCGACGGCGATCTGAGCTCGGCCGCATCGACGCCTGACGCGACCGAGCGGGGCATCTTTCGGGAGCTTGACCGGCTGTTCGCCGAGGAGTTCACCCATCTTCACAGGAGGCAGCTGAGCTCGTCGATGCCTGCCATGGCGGGCCTGCTCGATGACGGCATGGCGCGCTTCGGGTTCTGCAGCGGGGAGGGGATCACTTCGGTCGAGTCGTCGGTGAGCGGCGCGACCGCGGATCGGTGCAGGAACATCACCGATCGCCTGAGGGGGCTCGGGGCCGACAGCAAATGGGATGTGCTCCACAAGGCCATCGAGGACCTCAGGGCATCCGGGGCGGCGAAGAAGATCATCATATTCACGCAGTGGCTTCCCACGTACCGGTACCTCTGCGGCCGATCGGACGGAGAGGGCTACAAGCTGTTCGCCGCTTCGGGGGAGGAGGATGAGGAGGTGCAGATCTCAGAGATGAGGCGATTCCAGGAGCACGAGGGGTTCTGCGTGCTCCTGGCCACCGACATCCTGTCCGAGGGAGCGGACCTCCGGACGGCCAACTGCATCGTCAACTACGATCTGCCCTACGACCCCCGGAAGATCGAGCGGCGCATAGGCAGGGTAGACCGGGTCGGCCAGGCCGATGACGTCGTCCATGTGGTCGATCTCGTAACGTCGGGATCGGTCGACGAGGGCATCCATCGGATGCTCCAGGCAGTGTCCCGTACCGCTGACCGTTCCGTGGGTGAACTTCCCGCTCTCCTGACCGAGGGCATCGACGAGCTAGACGCCGAGGACAGCATAGAGGCGGTCCGGAGGATCGGAGAGTTCCTCGGCCGCAGGGGGATCGGCGGCCTGGAGGTCCTCCGGAGCGCTGACGAGGCCTTTGATGAGGAGATCGAGCGGACGTTAGAAGACAGCGGCAACAAGGGGCCAGTCAGGCGACCCATGAACCACAAAACGAGATGAGTCACAAGAATGAACACTGAAGATATCAATATCAACAAGGAGGGCAATTCGACGGCAGTGGGTGGATAATGGTCGTGGTGGTGAGAGGAAGCCCCCGCGGATGCATGGGACACTTCTTGAATGAGCTGTCGACAGCATATGCTGTCGACAAGTTCGGAACCAGGGCCATCGTGCCCACCTCGGCCCTGGCAGATCACACCCGCTCGAAGATAATGGGCGACGCCGCGGCGATCCGAAGCTCTGTTGCGCTCACCCTGCGCCAGCTGGCTGACGAGAGAATGAGTTCGTCCCCGAGGGCTAAGCCCGTCATCTCTGATCTGGAATCGCAACTGTTGATCCGGAAGATCGTTGTAAATCATCCCGAGGAACTGCCCCTATTCTACAGGGACGGCCGGCCCCGCCTGGGTCTGGTCCATTCCATACACGCGTTCATCTCCACCCTTGGCGACTATCGAGTCGATTACCCGGCCGTCCTGGGCGAGCTTCAATCGGCAAAATCGAACCAGCTGGCGTTCATTCTATCCGAGTATCGCCGCGAGCTTGGCGAACTTGATGTGCTGGATCAGCGGGGCGTCCTGGACTGGGCTATCGGAGATATTCGCGAGCATGGAGTCAAGGAAACCCGCAAGCTGTTCTTCTTCGGCCTGTTCGCTCCGACGCCGTCAGAGAGGGAGATGATCACCGCGCTGTGCCAGGCGTGTCCCGACGCTACTTACTACCAGATTCATATCCCCGGCCATCCCGTGTTCGCTGAGGACATATCCTGGCTCACGCCATCTTCAGAGATTGCGATCGATCTCGATGAACGGGACAAGGCCATGGTCGGCGTCTTCTGCGGAAAGAAGGAGTCCCAGGACGCAGTGACCGTATACGCCTCCAGTTACGCCAACCCCCTCACCGAGCTGCGCCAGATGGCCGCCAACATCAGGCGACTGCTGGATGAGGGCGAGGACCCCTCCTCGATATCGGTGCTGCTTCCCATGAGGGAGAAGTTCGCGCCGATGGTCCGGGAGGTCATGGCCGACCACGGCATCCCTGCCAGCTTCAGCATAGGGGTTGGCTTCTCTGAATCCCCGTCGATCCAAGCAATCTTCGACCTGTTGTCGGTAGTGCAAAACGGTTACCGGACCAAGGACATCATCGACCTTCTGTCCCTCCCCCTGATCAAGCACTACTTCGACTTCGAGGGGCGGAGGAAGCTCCTGCATTCCTGGGACGTCCGGGAGCTGGCACAAGTACTGTCGGCCAGTGTGGGAAAGGATGAGCTTCTCTCCGACCTGCCTCGAACGGTGCCGGACCCCGACCGGGATGACACGCTGCCGACCATTGACGTTTCTGCCAGCCTGCAGGTCCGCAGTGCTCACGAGGGGGTGCGGACGCTCGTCAAAACCCTTGAGGTTTTGGAGGGCAAAAAGACCCTTTTCCAGCACGTGAGTTCGCTGAGAAACGTGCTCAAGCAAATGAAGATCGGGGCGGAGTTGGACCGGCTCGACGACAAGAGAATCGCCGAGCGTGAGCGCCGCGCGCTCGCTCTGTACTCGGGCCTGCTCAATGAACTCGGGCGGGGCAGCATGGTGCTGAGCGATCAGTTGCTCTCCCTCGACGAATTCGTGGAGATCCACCGAACCCAGGTTGTCTCCGAGACGTACATTCCGGAGAGAGCGGGCGCCGGTGCGATCGAGGTCACCGGCCTTCGTGCCGGCCAGCTGGTAGAGAGGAAGCACGTCTTCATCCCGGCCATGGTGGACGGCGACCTTCCGAGGATCCATGTGAGCTATCCGTTCGCCACTCCCGAGGAGGTCGAGCGGATGGGCGTGCTGGTGGACCGCGAGCTGCTGAGGCAGGAGAAATACTACTTCCTGAGCGCGCTCCTGTCTAGCACCGGGCATATTTATCTCTCTCACCACAACTCCGATCGGGACAAGACCGCCCTGGCCTCCCCATTCCTCAAGGCGGTTCAGGATGCGCTTCGAACGACTGAACTGGAAGTCTCTCCTGACCTCCACTCGCTGTTGGAGACGCAGCGCCAGGTCGGCAGGGCGATCACTTTGCAGGACCACAATCTCACCGAGCATATCGGCCTTGAAGCCATCGAGGCCGCCTGCCGTTGCATCAACATGGAGGAAATTTACAGGAGGGGAACGTATCGCAGCGCGTACGACGGCATCATGGAAGCCCAGGACGTGGTCGAAGCGCTCAAGCTCATTCATGAGGGCAAAACGTATTCTCCCAGCCAGATCTGCACATACTCCTACTGCCCGTTCCAGTACTACCTGAAGTACGTCATGATGCTGCAGGGGAAATCGGTCAGCAGGGACGTCATGATCATCGGATCCAAGGTTCACTCGATACTGGAGAAGTTCTACTCTGAGCGGATTGCGTCCGGGAAGGGCAGGGTCACCGCGCCGGAGGAGGCAGAAGCACTGGAAAAGATTAGGGCAATCGCCCTGGAGCAGACCGCCGAGTGGGAAAGCCAGCGGTTGAGGGCTTCGCTGAACCGTCTGGTGGGCTTCGGCCCGGTGAGAGGCGCCCTGGCCATCTTCATTGAGAGGGAAGTAAAGAAGGGGCTCAATGGGATGAACCCACTCTTTCTGGAGCACTGGATAGCTCCGACTGATGATGATCAACAGCATCATGTCAGAGTGCCCCTCAGAGGCGATGGGGCGTCATTCATCAATCTTGCCGGGCGGATCGATCGGGTGGACGCGGCCGCGGACGGCCGCTTCTTCGTCATCGACTACAAGACTGGCTCAGTAAGTAGGCCCGACGCGGCTGAAGACCTGCAGATCCCGCTTTACATTATGGCCATGGAGGCGTCGAACCCCGGCATGAAATCAATCGGGGGCGGATACTACGTGCTCACCACTTCAGGGACGGCGCGCATGGTCCCCTCGATACTGGACTTCAACGCTCCCGAAGTGGCGCACCTGAAGGGCCGCATCGAGGGGCTGCCGCCCTTCGTCGAACAGATGGACGCGGCGAGGAAGAGAGTGGCGACCCTGGTCGAGGATATCGAGAGCGGGAAGTTCAGCCTCAGCCATAATGGGCGGGCAGGCATGGGCCGGGAGTGTGGCCCGTCATGCGACTACTACTGCCTATGCCGCTTCGACAGCTCCCGCCTGCTGGATATGGCAGGTGGCGAACGGGACGAATCCCCTGTCGCAATCGATGCCGAAGAATATGAGGAGGGTGGCGAATGAATCTCGCGGGGCGCCAGAAAGATACGCTGGACTGTGAGGCCTCCCAATGCGTTTCAGCGGGAGCGGGGACCGGCAAGACCACCACGCTGGCCGCCAAATACCTGAAACTGCTGGATAAGACGAAGACTTCATCCAGCATCCTTGCGCTGACTTTTACAGACAAGGCCGCCGCATCCATGAAGGAGAAGATCAGGAAGGAGCTGTCCAAGCTGAGCCATGGGTCCGAAGAGGCCCTGGAGGACTTCAACTGGTCGACCATCATGACCTTTCACTCCTTCTGCGCTCAGGTGCTGAGGGACAATCCCCTGGAGACAGGAGTCAATCCAGATTTCGTCCTGCTGGAGGAGGGGGGGTCCAGGGCCCTGATGGAGAGTGCCTTCGAAGACCTGATGCGAACAGAGGACCAGTCGGTGAGGAAGGCTCTGCTTGACGTGATGACGGAGGTTGAAGGCTGGCGTTTGGAAGAGAACCTCCCGTCCATCTACAAATCGAGGCACATCACGGGTCCCTTGTTCAAGCAGGCCTGCCAGGGAGGTTTGGACGAGCTGACGAAAAAGGTGTGTACCGAGCTTCTTACCAGCGCTATCGGCGCTTTGGCTAGGAACGATGACTTTGCCAACTCACTGCACACTCTCAAAGACCTCGCTGCCAAGCCAAACCTGGGCACGGACAAAGGGAGCGAAGTGCTCATCGAACTCAGGAAGCCTCTGAGTTCGCTATCCTCAGAGCTGAAGCCCGAGGAGGCACTGGCCGAGGTGCATCGCATCGTGCGGGGCAGCAGAAGCGGCATAGGCTCTAAAGATGTGTTCACCACTGAAGAGAAGGAGATGCTTAACCATTCGATAGCTTCGCTGAAGGAGGGGTTCGAGTCCTCGGGCTACGATCTCGCCAGGACCCGCGACAATCCCGCCCTGGGGAGCCGAGTCGGCGAGTTTCTCATCTCCCTTGATGTGGTGAGCGATGCTTTTGCCCGAATGGTCCAGAGGAGAAAGGACGAGCGCAATGCCCTGGACTTCGAGGACATGCTAATCATGATGCGGGACCAGGTCACCGGGGACAAGGAGTTCGCCCGCCGCCTGGGCTCCAGGTACCGCTACGTCCTGGTGGACGAGATGCAGGACACTGACGTCCTGCAGCTGGAGATCATCAAGGCCATCATAGGCGATGAACGGCCATGCCACCGGCTTTTCGTGGTCGGCGACCCGAAACAATCCATCTACCTGTTTCGCGAGGCCGACGTCGCCCTGTTCAAAGACGCCCGCAGGTATGTCGAGGAGATGGGCGGGACCCATCGGGCCCTGAATATAAATTATCGCAGCACTCCAGACATCATATGCTTCGTTAATTCTCTGTTCAGCCGCCTCTTTTCCAGCGAGGCCAACGCTTGGGATTTCAAATATGAGCCGGTCTCCGTGAGCGACCACAGGAGGAATGACCGAGGCGCTGTGGAGCTACACCTTCTGACCGACACCGAGAACGGCGATGACCGCAAAGTGGCCGAGGGCGAGATGGTGGCGAAGCTCATCAGGAACATCGTGGACCAGGGAGATGTCGTATATCATGATGAGCAGGGGGAGCGCCTGGAAGAGGGCAGGGCGGCGCGGTTCTCGGACATCACCATCCTGATGCGGGCCAGGACCAACTTGCCCCACTTCGAGCAGGCTCTGAAGAAGGCTGGCATCCCATACCGCGTCCACCGGGGGCAGGGCTACTATTCCCAAAGGGAGGTGATCGATGCCTATCAGCTGCTGCGGTTCCTGCTGGACCGCAGCGATGACGCCGCCCTCTACGGCCTACTTAGATCTCCTTACTTCGGGTTCAACGAGGAGGAGCTGTTTCGCATCGGCAACGGGCGGCGGGGGCCGTGGTTCTCTAGGCTGAAGAGGGAGGGGGCAACGGACGCGAGGGCTAATGCCGCCTGCGTCCGCCTGGAGAGGTGGCTCCACTATGCTCGATGGGAGCCGGTGGCGGACCTGCTGATGAGGGTCATTTCCGAGAGCGGCATCTACGCCGTTTACGGCGGCCTCACTCAGGGAGACGAGATGATCGCCAACTTGGAGAAACTCCAGCAACGCGTTAGATCGAGGCAGTCGACCGGATTCATCACGCTCCATGATGTTGTTTCGGATCTCGAAGAGAACATCTGGGGGGAGGCGCGGGAGGGCGAGGCCCAGATCGAGAATGACGATGCCAACGCTGTCCACATCATGACCGTGCACGCGGCCAAGGGGCTGGAGTTCCCCATCGTCATCGTGCCGGAAATCGATAGGGAGCGGTCCGCGAACTATGAGCGCATAGAGGTGGATCGGCATATGGGCATCGGAGTGCAGCTCACGGACCCCAGGACCATGGACAAGCAACCTAACGCGGCTATGGAGCGGATGAAGAAGGTGGGTGACGCCAAGCATGAGGCGGAAAACCGCCGGCTGTTCTATGTCGCCGCCACCAGGGCGATGGATCGCTTGGTCATGACGGCATATTGCAAAGATCCGGAGAAGGTGGAAGAGAGATGCGGCGGCAACTGCTGGCTCCACTACCTGCTGCGCAGCCTGGATGTGAAGGCGGATGCTGTGGCCGCGGGTGGGATGGAACTTGCCGATTCCTGTGGTAACAAGACTTGGTTCGGGATCCAGGTGCACGAGCCGGAGAGAGGCTTGAAGAAGAGAGCGCCGGAGGAGCGCCGCGTCCCGGGCGCGCTGAGATCAATGCCCGAGAGGCCTGCCTCTAAGGCTGTGGAGATCGAGGAGGATCTGTCCCCATCCAGGTCGCATTCCCGGGAGGGCGGGATAATGCGCCTAAACGGCCGGCCGGAGCTTGATTGGCACGGGTGGGATGATCTCTCCGACAGCCGCACCCGGGGCCTCGTCGTCCACGCGGTGTTCCAGGGCCGCCCGGCCCGCGTGGTGCTGAAGGAACACGGCGTGGTTGATGAGGAGATGGCCCGCAAGATCGAGGCGCAGAGGGACCGCTTCTTCGCCTCAGACCTGATGAAGAACGCTGCTAGGACTCATCCCGAGATATCGTTCCAGATGATGAAAAAGGACCAGAGGGTGAACGGACGGATGGACCTGCTGGTCGAGAACACGGATGGCAGCTACAGCCTGATCGACTTCAAGACTGGGACACCGACTAAGGCCAATATCGGCGAGTACGTGGGGCGCTACGCAAAGCAGCTCCAGGACTACGGCCGCGCGGTTGAGGGTATTGTGGGCATGAAACCTAGGCTGTTCCTCTACTTCACCGGGAACGAGATGGTGCGGGAGGTACCTTTCGAATCGAGCTCGGAGAAGATGGACGAGGAAACTGAAGTGGGACCGAATACGACGATCGATTCGGTGGCATAAACGTAGCTTTCCACTCAGAATCAGGGGACCATCATAAGGGAATCACTGATTGAAGAGGAAATAAGTGGAAATTGCCACTGGCATCGCCTAAATAATCTGATAAAAGTTAAGTCTTAGAACACAATGCGGATAAATGTGATGGATGGTTGATGGATGGGAGCAAACAACCTTACATTGTACGAACAATTGAGGAACTGCCAGTTGGGAGAAGCGGGCCTCATAGTTGGTGGTTCCGAGGAATCAGATCCGATGCGAGAGGGCCTCTATGTGGAGACCAACCTCGATAAGATAGTTAGAACATTTTTCGTGGACGATTACAAACCAGACGGTAAATTATTGATAATATTAGGAAGCGCAGGGGATGGGAAAAGTGCCCTACTCATGAATTGGACCAAGAGGGCAAAGGCATCGGGAGTGACTCCCCTGCCCAAAGTGCATCTCGATGCCACCGCCTCGTTCAATCCCCATGAACAATACGACATCACGCTAAACAATTTCTTAGAGGTTGCTTTGGAGAACTTCGTCAACAGGCAGGGACCGCGTAACGCTTTCGCAATAAACCTGGGGCTGGCCATCAACTTCTTCGAGACGAGAGGCTATAAGAATAGGTTTCCAGCCATATGGGATGCCATAAACGAAGTCAGGACCAAGGAGTCCGCCGAACTGGACAATATGGTCATTATCAACCTGAGCAGGAGAGATATGTTCGACGTTCGCCCGGACCATATGGGTGAAGGATTCCTGCTTGACATCATAAATAAATTCGATTTTTCTAATCCAAACTCCCCATTCCATGATGCATATCAGAAGGAGAAGGAAAGCTGCAAGGATGAGTCTGGGTGCATACTTTATTACAACGCCTCCAAGTTTACAGACCCGACTGTCCGGAAACGAGTGGCCCGAGTGCTGGCTGCGCGTAGCCTAATCACAAATACTCACCTCAATCCAAGGCTGATAATCCATCAGGTCTCATCCATACTGCTCCACCCATGGCTAAGGCACATGGAAGTCGTCGACGGACGATGCCCGCTTTGCCAGAGCGGCGAGGGTGCCAAGCAAAAGGTCGGGCCTGAACATATTTTATGGAATGCTCTGTTCGACAACGAAACGACAGCTAACGCATCCCTAGCAGGGCTCATAGATCCCACTGCCCAAGTGAACTTTTCACTCGACTTTTGGATCTTAGACCTGGCTTCTTCACCGAAGGAGCTGAGAAAGAAAATGCAGGACATTAATGGCCTAATTAAAACTAGTAAAAAAGAGAGGCAGGAAGTGTTCATTTCAACCCTCCTCCGCCAGAAGTACCTAACTGGCAACGATCCGAACGATACTGCTATCGAGTCCAAAGAGTTCAGGGAGTTCATCAGCCTCTATTGCCTGCTCAGATACGATATGGATCAATACAAGGGAGCAGCAAGCAATGTCAATGATACCCTTAAAACTGCCCTGAGATGCTGGGCTGGTTCAGTGGATGAGAGCCACCTGGTGAAATTTTCAGACGGATATAAAACGCCAGAATATGAGTTTATGTCGAGATGGGAAGCTCCCACATTCTCGCTTAGAAAATCTGCCCAAAAAACAAAGGAATCGCATACTATCGGCATGGTCTGGGTGGTACTGGAACTCCGGAGCCAGGGAGGCAGAGAGATAGCCATACCGCTCACATTTGACATCTATCTATTGATGCAAAAGGTCATCAAGGGTTACAATCCCAGCAGCATTGACCTGAATAGATCCGAGGGCATCCAGCTGATTGCATCGAGATTATCAGACTTCACGGCTAAGAATGATTTCGTCAGGGTCGTTAAGAAAGATGGCGACCACGGTGTTGTCATCAAGGTGGACGAGTTTGACACCATAAGGATAGAATAAGGTGAGAATATGGACGAAACTCTCATGCCCGCGAAAAGATCCGACCCACCTCTGGACAGAGTCATAGCGGATGCTTTCTTCCCCTCCTCGCCTGCTGCAACCACCAGGGAAGCCATCTTTTCTGACTTCCTGGCGGAGATACTGGGGGCTCGGCCGCGGGGAAAGGACATCAGCCAACTAAAGGACGCATTCATGAGCCTAAGTTATATGACTGATAGTCCGGAAGCAGCGGAGCTACTATGGGCCGCGTTTGTGGCCTCATACACAATTACTGGAGAGCGGGGAGCCCGAGGAAAGGATCCCAAGCGTTACGTCGTGCCGTTCCACCCCGAGATCGCAAAGGCAATGAAACCCAAAGAGAGCCGTCCTTTCGGAAAATGGTACATCATGCTAATGTCGAGCGGAGATCCGCCAACATTCAATGGCCATCTCCATGACAAATTTGTCGCTAGGCTCAGAGATCTAGCCCCTTCAAACTTGTTGGAAAAGATTGCGGTCGAGGCTGCTGGCGTGGTCGGTTATGAAAAGGTCGCCAGTATAGACACAACCCCGATAAGGCCATATGTTGAGCAATTGTCTCTGTGTTTCCAGGAGGATCTGGAATGCTGGATTAATTACAACATCGAATCATCGTCGAGGTGGCTGCAAGGCGTCAGCGACCTGCTTAGTTACTACATGATGATGTCGATAGTACAATTCTCCAGAAATGTACATCAGGAGTTCGAGGCAGTGCGCAATGGCAAGAAATATCGGGCCGAGTTGATCCCGATGCATTTCGGCGAGTGGGATGAAGCCGCCTCTCAGAATAGAGAATTTGCACGTAGCTGGGAGGGAAGAAATGGTCTGGAGAGGGAGCTATTTGACAGCTGGGGAAGGTTGGTTGCTCTAAGGGTTGTTTCCGATTCCGCAAGGTCGGCTAGATGGGCCAAATATTCTAACACTCTGAGTGAGGCAACCGATCTACCGGATGTGACTATCCATACTGCTGTAAAAAATGGACTTATTGATGCCCTCAATCGCTTCGATGTCCGATCGTCCTCTGAAGACATAGGAGAGTTATCTTGGCAGTTAGCGACTGAGGTAACAAAACACTATGAGAGCAAGCAGCCGAGCCTCCAGAGCCCTGCAACCATGGGCATCAACGTTGTCTTTCAACTCGGAAATGGCAGCAGCAAGCAGTTTATACGGAGACAAAACAAAGTCGGAGTGACGTTGCGCCTGGACACGCCGGCCATCATCTTCTTTGCCAAGATATTCAATATGCATAAGGGCCTGTCTGGCAGTTATGCTGAGTTTGTTCAGTTTCTCCAATACAGAGGCATGAAGTTGGACGAGGAGTCACAGTCCGTAGTCCTGAGTAAGCTTGAGGCATTAGGTATGATAGAAAAGCAAAGTGACAGCGGGGAGTCGATCTATGTCCGGGCTCTACAGTGATCATCTAGCCAGCCGCATCAGAGGCATGGCAAGCGGGAGCCCTCCACGAGCCGGCCAGCTATTCCTAGCACGCTTCCCCCGCACCTCCTTAGCTGATGAGGTTGCCGAAAGCCTCCTCCAGGGCCAGGTAAGCCAAGTTAGGGTCCATATTGAGAATCGCGAATACATGCTGCCCTGCATCGATCTTTCGAATGGGATAAAATTTATTTTCGTCCGAGCTACATCACGACCAGTAGGAACGGATGCACCCCTGCACGTGGTTACTTCTAACTTTGCCGGAGCTCTTCGAGATTATGTCGCTGACTCCATTTATAGGGATCAAGGACTGGCAATTGTGATAATCACCGACTCGGACCTAGATACGTTAAAGGCAACCGAAGATCTCTTCAAACCGGGTGGCGTCCTAAATACGAATAACATAGTCAACGATCTTCTGGACGTATCTGCCTACACGAAACCCCAGTGCAGGATACTCATAGATGCCCTGAAGCCTTACTTGACCAGAAACACTTTGACCGAGGATAGTACTGAAGCGTTGATCTCATTGAGATCGGCACTCATCGATGAGAAGCCCGACGAAATACCTCATTTGATTGGGAGATTGCCGGGCCTACTGCGTGAAGACCTCATAACCGAAGATTTCTTCAGAGACAGCAGGGGCGAGGACGAACTCAACAAAGCAATCGCAGATATGATGGCGGATAACGCTCGCCATGCTGACCGTATCGAGAAGGCCTTGCGAAAGAACGCGCGTTCCACATTGCCGTCTTATTATTCGGAAGAATTCGTAGAGCAAGTCGCGAATGATCCGGACCAGTGGCACCAGCTTGGTCATGCCCAGGCTAGAAGGAGCATTACCCGAACGCCTCCTGTGGGCATCGAACTGATCGATGTATCTTCGAAGCATCGTTTCTATGCTCCTCCCGACAGCGATACCGATGGTGGAATGATATCGGTGATCGTTTGTTCCGAGGGAGCAAGCACCATCAACATTCAGTTCCTGGGAGAGATTAAGAACTCTTCACATCGTGTAACCGGCAGCAAAGGCTACAAACCTAGGATGGAGAAGTCGGAGACGTCGTTGAAGTTAAACTTCGAGAGTATTCCCCCGAACGAGCCAAAGTTCTATAGGGTCCAGATTTGGACCACCACTTTGACCCCGAAAGGAAAACCAGACAAGGAAGTCAAGGTCGCATTTGTCCCCCCATGGTTCTTCAGCGCTTCTGATGCTTGTGCCCTGGAGGTCGACGCTTTAACCGAGAGCTTGGTGTGTATAGGCAGCGGACCAATCTCCCTAGATGACCTTCAGCAATCCTGCGGTTCGGTCGTCTTCGAGAAGATTACTATGGTTGACGAGGAAATCCTAGACCTAACCGGACCCGTGGAAATCCAGCCTGAGGTTAAGGGCGGCAAGGACAATGTCAAAGTGTATATCGGCCATCAAAACATGCCCAAGGTGCCCATCTTGTTCACCATGGATGGGGGGGAGGAGGAAAGGGACGAAGTGATTTTTCCACTCCTGTTGCAGGCCATATCTGCTCCCGGAGTCTGGTCCGATGGGAAGCTTAGACTGATAAAAGGGCTGACCGTCGAGTACAGCAGAGGAGAGATCTATATCCCAAACGGCCGGAAGCTCAGGCTCACAGACGAAATTACCGAACTGTTGAACCTAGAATACCTCATAGCCAAGGAGGATAGCATACTTCCCAGAAGTGTGGAAGGATCGGAGCTGAAAGAGGCTAGGCTCGAACGGCAACATGAGCAGAGCCTTGATGATGGTTTGAAACAGGCATATTCGGCATTATTCAATCATTTCAGATGCTCCGGAACCACCCCGTCCACCGATCCATGGGGAGAGGATATACAGGAGCTAGCCAGAAATGTTGTCGATGCGTACCTAACGGCAGTGGACAAAACCTCGTCTCTAAAAATACTGTCAGTTATAGGAACAATTAACTCCAGAACTCTAGATCGATCCTGGGTCACTGCATATCACCCCCTTATGCTAGCTTACGCCCTGCGGCTGGTGGAGTGGAGAGATAATGAACTGCTTCCACATGGGCGCACAGAGGGGTTCAGAGAGGACCACTTCCTCGCCCGGTTCAATACCGCAGGCTTGCTACCCTTCCGTCACTTCAGCAGGACAGATTCTGTGCTGACCGGCGGAACGCAGGAATTTTCCCGCCTCTGGGTAGTCTACAGCGCGGTGAATCGGCCTGGCTCAACCACGCCCGATTTCATGTCGCGAGTAATATCCGACAAACTGGAGTCCTTCTGCAATTCATACCAGATCCTCTTCGACATCCATCCCGAGCGTACTTTGGTCATTAACTTGGTGAACCTGGGGAACCTAGGGCCCATCATCAAGGGCATATCGACATTTTTCAAGAAAATTCTAAAGGAAAACAAGCATGCTATCCCAAGGATTCTTCTGAGGATCTATGGTCCCTACTCTGATGGCATAGAGCTTGACAGCTTCTTTTCCGACAACGCTTACTCCCGCCTCAGGACACAGATGAGGAAGTACGACGATGAGATCGTGGACCTCCTGTTATTGCGTTTATCTTATGTAAGGGCTGGAGAGTATGAAGGAGATCTCGAGCCGGCCCATATCACATTCTTTCGAGGCATCCTGAAAGAAAAACCGGGATGGGGACAGCCTGAAAATTCCGGTCTGAAATCGGGAATGTATTGCCAGGGCTTGTACCCCTCTAAATCCATTGATGTGGGAACGGATACTGATGGATCAGTATATACCGTTGGGTTCGGTTCGGATGATAATGACCATGGCCTTGTCATTGAGGTTGCCAGAGCTTCCAACGCCCTAGAAGCCAGCAGCATATTCCGTACCTTCCAAAGAGGAGCATTCATAAAACAGACTGTGGAATCTCAGCACCTCTCCGGCGACCTCAGTCACATCTGGGAAGGCTCCCTTTGGGTTATCCACGTCCAGCCGAACGTGAGCCTGGAGTTCTACCTGAATGTTCCGGGGGCCGGAAAACGCAATGATCCTAGAATAATTATCCACTACAGCGACCAATATGACCCATCCTCGCCCAGCTACGATGTGATAACCTCCACCATCCATCGCAATCACTACCTGGCAGCTTTAAATCACGCCATTCAAACCTCGCACTTGAGTGATGTTCTTGATGCCGAAATTGTGCTGAAGAATCTCGTATCGATCGATGGAGAGCTAGCTCTCAAATTGCAGAAGGCCGACAAGAAGTACGCCGTCGAGTACATGGGGTTCATCGGCGCCCTCGCCCTTAGCAGGAACCTGTTAAACAGAGGAATGCCCGACCACATATGGGTTCCGCTGAGCCTCTCTGAGCTAGTGAGGCAGACTCATTCAGACGGCAGTGAGGGCTCAGGCATACTTCAGTATCAGTCACCAGGAGAAGCGTGCGACGACTTCTGCTTCGTCGGTTGCCCCCGGGATTCATCAGGCAACTACAAGGTCCGTCTGTGGATAGTGGAAGCAAAGGGTGGTACCAGCAAGACAAGTAAGGGCAAGGACCAAGTTATCGGTGCCCATAGGCAGATACTCGATCTGCTGGATCCCCCGAAGGGCAACTCCGACATTGAGATTGCCCGAGGATTGTTCGGAAGGGTTGTCGTCGACGTGGCTAGACGCATGGCGCATTATGAAGTCATCTCAAAGGAAGATTGGGGCAACATTTCCGCCCACGGCCGCCGCCTCATCGAAGGCGAATACGAGCTCGACAGTCTCAAGACGTCGAGCGGACAATATGGAGAGGTTGTTCAGATCAGCTCAATGACCAACAGTGCCAGTGTTGAACATGACGAGCAGGTACGCGTCATACATGCTCCAATAAGGGTCATCGAAGTGTTGAAAAATAAAAAACTAGACGAATTGGTGCCGGACCTAGACATCAGGAGCCTTATTCGCTACGAGATGACTACGGAGAATGAAAGGCGCCCAGAAGAGGTGAAGTTGCCTACCGAGCTAGAACTTCCTCCTGCCAATGTGGCTGATGTGGCGGTGAAGACAGAATCTCCCGCTGTGAAGGCACAAGAAATCATCTCAGATGTACCCAAAGAGATTGCACAGGTTCTCGCTGTACCGCTGGTAGCTCCTCCCTCGAGCCCTCCAACAGCGCCCGGGACAGAATCGTCAGTTATCAAGTTAAATGGCCCTCCAGCTACGAAATGGGAATTCCTGGAGATGTCGCCACCTGCGGAAACGCAGATGGATATCGGACCACTATTGGCTGATCTCAAGAGGGGTTTCGACTCGCTGGGTGTGGAGATATACAGCCCATCGCCCTCCACGGTAACGATCGGCCCAAGGAGAGTGTCCGTGGACATCGTCCCGAAAGAGGGGCAGAGGGTAGAGAAAGTAATGAAATCGCTCGATACCCTGAGCGTGTCGATAAAAGCGAAGGGGAAGATACAGGCGGACCTCGAGCCCGCGTCCGGTGCCATAAGGCTCTCCATTCCGACTGGTGAGCCGAGAGACATCCGGATAAGAGAAGCCTTTGAAAATCTAGGGGAGAAGCTAATATCTTCACTCCTTACGATTCCGCTCGGTATCGATACCAGGAACCGGCATCGCCTGCTTAGCCTTCCGGAGGAGAGACATGTTCTAATCGGGGGGACTACTGGTTCTGGTAAATCCAACTTCCTTACCACGACGATTATCAGTCTGGCCTTATCCATGACTCCGAACGATTTGAAGATCAGTATCCTGGATCCCAAAGGTGTCGATTTCCGAAAACTCGCAAGTCTACCCCACGTAGTCGCTGGAGGCTATATTGATAATGCGTCTGATTGTATCGAGTTCCTTCGCAAGATAATTGAGGAAGACCTACCGAAACGGCAGAACATGTTGAAGTCCTCTGGATACTCGTCGATCTATGAGATGAGACAAGAAGGGACCGGTGAGATGAATGCCCAAATGCCGTTCCATGTCATCATGATCGACGAGTACGCCGATCTGATCATGTCCCTTACGAAGGGGAAGGATGAATTCGAGGACTCTGTGACCCGTCTTGCCCAGATCGGCCGCGCCCTCGGCTACATCATAATCTTATCGACTCAGAGGCCGTCCGCGGACATCGTGTCGGGCAAGATCAAGGCTAACTTCCCATGCCGGATCGCATTCCGCTTGCCCTCCTCACGTGACTCGGTAGTAATACTGGACGAAGCGGGAGCGGAAGACCTAGCTGGTGCTGGGGACATGATTGTGAAAACGCAGACGAGCACGATGAGGATACAGGCGTACCGCACGACATCGAAAGATGTGGCTACGGCGATACAACATCTAAATGATGTATCTAAAACATAGATTGGTAGA
This sequence comes from Methanomassiliicoccus luminyensis B10, assembly GCF_000308215.1. Lineage (NCBI taxonomy): Archaea > Methanobacteriati > Thermoplasmatota > Thermoplasmata > Methanomassiliicoccales > Methanomassiliicoccaceae > Methanomassiliicoccus > Methanomassiliicoccus luminyensis. The sequence continues at coordinate 16,079 of NZ_CAJE01000004.1, read as the reverse complement.
CGAACTGTCATGGTCCACTGATTTTTCTCCAATTTCGACCATCGAAAATTCCCACCTCCTGTTGATATCACCGCGAGGGGGGGGGAGGTTAAGAACGTCATGGACTGGTCAGAAATGAAGGAAATGCATCGGAGCGGGATGTCGATAAACCAGATATCTCGAGGCATGGGATGCGATAGGAAGACGGTAAGGGAGTATGTCCGGGAGGACGCTTCCCCGAACATAGTTCAGAAGAGGGGGGTAACGTCCTGGACCCGTGCAAGGACCACCCGAGATTTCGCCCGACCTCCCACCTCAGGTTCACCGCCAAGCCATACCGCGAGATCGACATAGATCTTCGGGTTTTGTGGAATACATCGAAGTATGATTCCGACGATATATAAAGGATTTAAATAGGTTGCATCCTGATTAATTAGGCAAACATCAAAAGGTATATTCTTACGCAAGAATACGCGTAGGATGCAAGCTAACGGTTGAATAACTCGCTTGTAGGGCACGATACAGCGAGAACCGGTAAGAGGGATATACTGAGCCCGTAATAGAATGTATTTCCAGAAGATCTGAAGATTTCGGTTGCACCACTTTCAGCCACCATATTGCATGTTTTATAAAGGCAGACAATCTGCATCCATGAGAATAAACTAAGGAGGCCAAGCAAACGAGCGATTTGCTAGAATCTGCTGTTGGGTCCATTGTGATCGGTAGCGTCCTTTTAGCCATCGCTACAATCGAACCCCAACCCATGATATACGGTATTGAAATCTCAGACATATTTGCCGTCTGTTTCTTTGTAGCGGGAGCACTATCCCTGCTGGCAATCATAAATAGTGGCGAAAAGAATGGCATAGTAGTAACAGTCATTCTGTTCTTTTTCGGTACAATCATTGCGTTTGGTTCGCTGGAAACGCTTGCTAGCTTACTGCCTGCTTTCTTTATCGGAGACCTTCTCATTGGTGCAATAGCCGCAATAAGAAGGAGGCACTGAATTTGTTGGATTTTGAGTGCGGGGGGAGGGATTCGAACCCACGAACCACTAAGGACGGGATCTTAAGTCCCGCGCCGTTGGCCAGGCTTGACTACCCCCGCATATGCCCGGACCATGTTCGGGCAGATATATCACCTTTTTGAGCTTGTCGATCCGGCCCTCAGGCGTAAGACGATCTCAAACGAGAGGCTTGGGTCCTATTTCTTGAAGCCCCTGAGCCCCCACATCCCGCTGCCGAGCTCGCCGATCTTATAGAACAGGTCCTCCTTGCCGAGGAAAGCTTCCGAATCGGACGAATGGTTCTCTATCGTCCTCCTCACCGTCCCCTTCCAGGTCCTTGACAGGTCAGTCCTGTGCCTCTCAATGTGATCATAGACAGAAGAGAGGTGGGCGGTGCCCCCTAGCTCAACAAAAGCGGACACGACATCATCAACCCAGGGTTTCTGTGGCACAAGGGATGATCGATCTTAGATTATAAATAGGATATTTTTCGAAAAGTGGCCCCTGAGGATCTGGGAGCGTAAGTGACCATCCAATATACCAAGGACCGGGACAGTGTCTATCGATTGGCCCCCTCGTCCCATCCCCGAGCTATACTGGATGACCCCTCCAATATCGGAGAATTACAAATAATATTAGAGGGCTACCAGGGTCCAGGTGAATAATATGGTCTGCCTACCGCAAACCGCCCAGCTCTCGGTTGGGAACTTGAACAAGGTGAAGGAACTGGAGAAGAACCTCGGCATAGTGCTCATCGCCTACCAGCCGATGGAGTTCGCCGATCTCAACGACAAGCAGCTCAAGGACCTCCAGAAGGTCGAAAAAACCCTCAACTCCACGGTCATCGCCTACAAGTGACCGTGCCTTCCAATTTTTCTTACTTCATTTTTTAAACATCGATAAAACCGATCGAAACCCGCCGCGACGGCATGCTTTTCAGACATCTGGACACGCCAGTTCGACCGCTCTTCCCGGGCCAGCGTCGTTCCCGCCAACATTATATGGGGGGTGCTCCAAAAGCGGTCCTACGAATCCGAAGTCAAGAGCCTCGATTCTCTCGTTCATAGTCCTCGCGCTGCTGCTAGCGTCAGCGCTGTTCATCGCCCCCGGGGCCGCCGACAGCGGCGCGGACCGGACCGCCGCGCCCGTCCTGGGGGGGGAGGCCGCCAGCACAACAGGCTCGAGCGACAACTACACCATCTACTATTTCCACGGGATCGGCTGCCCCCACTGCGCGCTGATAGAGCCGTACATACACAGCGTCGCCGAGAAGTGCCCCCAGTTCACCCTGGTGGAGCTGGAGATATACCACAACAGCACCAACCAGCAGCTGTTCTACGAGTTCAGCCAGCGCTACGGCGTCAAGGATCCCAAGATCCCCGCGGTGTTCCTGGCGGACGTGGCCATGATAGCCGAGGACGAGATAGAGGAGCTGCTGGAACCGACCATCCAGCGCATCATCGACTCCGACTACACCATCGCCCCGCCCGAGCCGGTCCCGGGCGGCGACAACACCACCGGGAGCGTGGGCCCCGGCCCGTCCAAGGACCTCACCATCGCCATGGTCATCGGGGCCTCTCTGGCCGACAGCATCAACCCCTGTGCCATCAGCGTGATGGTCTTCCTGCTGATGTTCATGAGCAATCTCGGGGACCGCAAGAAGGTCCTCTACGTCGGCGTCGCCTATATCGTGGCGGTGTTCCTGGTGTACTTCATCGCCGGCCTGGGGCTCCTGACGTTCCTGCACTCCACCTCCATGACCCGGGCGGTCTACTACATCGCCGCCTCGCTGTCCATAGCTCTGGGCCTCATCAACATCAAGGACTTCTTCCTCATGGGCAGGAAGAGCGATGAGAAGGCCACCCTGGCCATCCCCGAATCGAGGAAGCCGCTGATCAAGAAATACATAGAGAAGGCCAGCATCCCCGCGGCCATAGTGCTCGGCATCGTGGTCAGCCTGTTCGAGCTGCCCTGCACCGGGGGGGTGTACCTCGCCATCCTGAGCCTGCTGAGCAACAGCATGACCATGTGGGAGGGCATACCGTACCTGGCGCTGTACAACGCCATATTCGTGCTGCCGCTGGGCATCATACTGGGAGTGTTCTACAGAGGGACCACGGCGGACAAGCTCAACACCTGGCGCCTGGAGAAGAGGCGGTGGCTGAGGCTCCTGCTCGGCGTGGTGATGATGGCCATCGGCGGGATCATGCTCTACGAGGTGCTGTGAGCCGACCTAGCGTCAAAGGGTCGACAGCAAGAGTATGCCGCTACCGACTCAGTCCCGGTCCGGGCCGTCGCGAACGGAACGGATTTAGGCTCTCTTCCTCCTGAACAGGAACACGCCAACACCGGCTGCCACCACTGCCCCGACCATGGCCAGCACGATCAGGGGCACGAGGTCCGGGGGCAGGATGCCGAAGATTCTGTTCGACGGTATCTCCACGACCACTTGGTGCGCGCTGTGAGAGTAGTTGAACGTCAGGATCCAGTAATCGCCCTCTTCAGAGACAGAATGATCAACCGGCTCGCCGTCCAGGGTCATCCTTATGCCGTCGACCCCGTTCACCGCACTCTTGGGGATTATTATGGAGGTAGAGCCGGAAGTCCCGCTATCCCCATCAACAGTGAACCTGAGCATGGTCGACGAATAGGTGAACTCGGACAGCATGGATGTCGATTGGGTCAGGAATATCCCGTCCCTGTCCTGAAGTGTCATCGCGACGTACGTCACGTTCTCGAAGAAGGTGTGGTACGCCCAGTTCTGGTCGAACGTCTCGGTGACGAGCGTCACCCCCATGATGGCCCCCTTCTCGAGGCCGAAGTCGGACTGGAAGCTGCCGTCGGGCCCTGTGGTCACTGTTCTGAAGGTCCAGCTCTGACCTCCGTCGACGGTATAGCTCAGTACTATGGGGAGGCCAGCCATAGGATCTCCTGCGACGGTGTCCCAGGCCGTTCCCCGCACCCGCAGGCGCTCCTTCCCATCATCGAGGAACGGGGAGCAGAAGAGGGACATCTCGATGTATTGGTACACGGAGAAGGTCTTGGAGTCCTCGATCTGGTTCCCGTCGTCGTCGATCGCTCTGACCGTGATTATGTGGCCCCCTTCGGCAAGGCCACTGAACGTTCGGTTTGTGGCATGCCCCATTTCCATCCAGGGCCCATTATCCACCTTCAGGAAGTAGTTCATCTCGTCAGAGTTGGAATCGAACCCGGCCCACGCGACGAGCACGGAGCGAGGGTCCAGCGAGCGGTTGGACCAGATGGTGATCCCACCGAGCGTGGTCTTGCCGACACCCATGTCGGATACTATCTCTACGGCGGGACGGTCCGGGTTGCGGCCGATGGCTTCGTTGCTCGGCCCGCTGCTCAGGAACTTGCCCACCCATCTGACGGTGTACGTTATGGCGGTCCAGCTGTCGGGGTCCTCGACCTGGTCCACGAACGATGTTCCGGATACGGCATGCTGAGATACTCTCCCCCCGTTGTCAATGGAGACGACGTAATGCCCGATCGGGCAGGTGGTGTACAGGGGCTCGCTCCAAGTCAGCGTGACCATGTCCCCCGACACGGCGGCCCTAAGGTCCCTGGGGGGAAAGGCCGGGCTCATCAGAGGATTATGGTCGGCATCGTTCGGCGCATCGGATGAGATCACGTATGCCCCATCAGCTATGCCGTTGGAGTCCGCATCTGTGAGTGATGCCACGGGCCTCCCTGTTAGGTTGCCGAACAGTCCGGTCTTGCTGTCGTAATTGATCCCATAGTAGTTGCCGACGCCTTCAGGAGAGCTCCAGGTGTTGGTGACGTAGACCCCGACCCTGACCGGCGCTGAGTTCTTGCCCCCGGCGCCAATGAATACGTTGCCATAGATCACGTTGCCGTTCCCGGCGAGGTACATGCCATGGCCGTAGCTGTAGCCTCCGTTGGTCGATGCCAGGTTCCACCTTATAACGTTGTTCGAGTTGACGAAGTCAAGGTCGAGGCCAATACCTTTGTTGAAGGATACGTTGTTGAGCTGGATGAGCGAGAGATCGGTAGATTGAAGGCTCAGGCCGTTGCCGTGCATGCCGCATATGGTGTTGTTCTCGATGGTCAGATGGGTGGACGAACTGACCAGAAACCCTTGCATGTGCGCTTCCGACATCGTGCTGTTGTCGATCGTCACATCACGGCATGAGTCGAGAACGATGCTATGATCGAACCCCGTCGCCGTCAGGCCACTGATCCTCGTATTGGTGACATTGAAGAATCTGATCCCAGGGTAGTAGAAGTACCCATCGCCTGTTGCGCTGGGGTCGTTCGGCGCTATCAAGCAATCGGCGATGATTAAATGAGCGGTAGTGTTGTTGACTATTATGGCTGGCTGGGGCGAGTCGGTCTTGATGCTGAGGCCGGAGATGACATAGGGCTTGTTCTTGCTCCCGTCCCCTTCCCAGCCGTTCAGGGCCGCCTGGGCCGCGAGGTCCACATTCCCGTCGATGGATATTGGAGGGTCCGATGGCCCATCCGCGGCCAGGACGCTCATGGACGCCGACATCGGCCCAACGGATATTATTATCGATGCGATGGCGATGACAAAAGCTCTGGATGCATGACTCATGGTCCTTTTCCCCACGTTCGATTATGCCACCCAGGAGGAGATTGAGAAGTTATATAAATTTTGTATAAAAAAAATACAAAAAAAATTGGATCGTGCCTCCTGGCGTTCCACCCCGTGGGCCGCACGTCCTCGCCGGGCCTCGGAGGAGATCCCCCAGAACGGCACTTGCCGTTACTGTGGCCTGTCCCTTCTCAGCCCCGCGTACCACTGCGTGATGATGTCCTGGAGGTTCGGGCGACCCACCTCCGCCACCTCGTAGCGGGCCCTGACGACCGGCTTGTTGACCTCCACCACTCTGCGGATGTCAATGGGGGTGCCGGTGACCACTGCGTCGCAGTCGGCGCGGTCGATGGTCTCCTTCAGCTCCCTGACCTGCTCGGGGGAGTAGCCCATGGCCGGCAGCACCCTGCCGATGTGGGGGTATCTCTCGTACGTCTCGGCGATCGACCCGACCGCGTACTTCCTCGGGTCCACGATCTCCGCGGCCCGCAGGTCCTCCGCCGCGATCAGGCCGGCCCCGAAGGCCATCCCGCCGTGCGTCACCGTGGGGCCGTCCTCCACCACCAGCACCCTCTTGCCCGTGACCAGCTCCGGACGGTCCGCGGTTATCGGCGAGGCCGCGTCGATGATCAGCGCTTCAGGGTTCAATAGCTTGATGTTCTCCCGGACCGTCAGGATGTCCTTCCGGTCGGCGGTCTGCACCTTGTTGATGATGACCACGTCGGCGGTGCGGGCGTTGGTCTCGCCGGGATAGTAGGTCAGCTCGTGCCCCGGCCGGTGGGGGTCGGCGATGACGATCTGCAGGTCGCTCCGGTAGAACGGGAAGTCGTTGTTGCCGCCGTCCCACACGATGACGTCGGCCTCCTTCTCCGCCGCCTTCAGGATCTTGCCGTAGTCCACCCCGGCGTATACCACGATGCCGTTGTCGATGAGCGGCTCGTACTCCTCCCGCTCCTCGATGGTCGTTTCGTATTTGTCCAGATCCTTGTGCTCGGCGAAGCGCTGGCACTCCTGCTTCACCAGGTCCCCGTAGGGCATGGGGTGCCGGATGGCCACCACCTTCAGCCCCATGCCCTTGAGTATGGCGCACACCTTCCTGGTGGCGGGGCTCTTTCCGGACCCGGTCCTCACGGCGCACACGCTGACCACCGGGACCGACGATCTGCAGCGGATGTACTGGTTCCCCATGAGCCGGAAGTCCGCGCCCCACCCCAGCACCTTGGAGGCGGTGTGCATCAGCTCCAGGTGCGGCACGTCCGAATAGGCGAACACCACCTGCTGCACCCCGTTCTCGCGTATCAGTGCCTCCAGCTCCGCTTCCGGGCGGATGGGTATCCCCTCCGGGTACAGCCGCCCGGCCAGCTCCGGGGGGTACCTGCGGTCGTCGATGTTCGGTATCTGCGCCGCGGTGAACGCCACCACCTCGTAGTCCTCGTTGTCCCTGAAGAAGGTGTTGAAGTCGTGGAAGTCCCGTCCCGCCGCGCCCATGATGATGACCTTGGTCCTCACTTCTCTCACCGTGGTGATGATGGCCTCCGAGGATACTTATTCACTGTGCTGCAATGAAAAACATCTTTAGCAGGTCCACGCATTTCCCTGGCATGAGCTATCGCGTCCCCTCGGCCGAGGTCCTGGCGGTAGCCATCGCCGACGTCCTGCGGGAGCACGAGTCGGTGGGCTCGCAGGCGCTGTTCACCGCCCTGGTCCGGGAGAAGCTCCGGGACCTCGACCCGGAGTACACTGTCGCGGAGGAGAGGGTGCGCAGGACCGCCGTCCAGCTCGACATGGTGAGGATGGAGGTGCAGTCCCGCGACAGCGGGAAGAGGGGCAGGATGAAAGTGTGCCCCGTCTGCGGCGGCCGCATGCTCAAGAAGAGGAACCGGACGCTGTCCGGCGGGACCACCACGCTGGGATATCGGTGCGAGAAGTGCCCCTACTCCACCGGGTCGACGAGACGGATACCGACCAGGTACGTGTTCCACAGTGCCCTGCCGCGGGCCAGGAAATACAAGAGGGACGAGGGGCAGAGCACGCTTTGAACCGCCCTCGGCGAGTTCGAGGCAGCATTCTGATGCTAAAAAAGATAGGCCTGCGAGAAGGCAGAGGTCAGTTTCCGGCGGACGGCACTTCCTCGGAGAGAGTGCTGTCCTGTCGGTCGGACGGAGCATCCTCATCCAAGAACGTCAGGCCGTGATCGCCCTTGTACGGCTCGGTGTGGTAAACTTTGCTCCAGATTATTTCGTTCGGGATGCCGTCAGGGTACGCCTCACATCTCATATCCTTATCCCAATGAAACCTCTTACAGGAGAAGCACAATGGAACCTTGAACATCTGTTCGCTCATCGGGTCAACCCTCCAGAGTAATGGAGATAGAGATTCATAACCTCATCGGAGAAGTGCCTGCCGTCGAGGAGGGCGGCCCTGACCTCTGCCACGAGCTCAGGGGGAGCCTCGCTGGCGTATCTGCTCACCTGCGATATTGCCAGTTCTCGGTGGGATGGGTCTTCGAAATCATTTATCGCATAGCTCTTTCGATCATGATGCCAATGGGTGCAATGGCTCAGCTCGTGCCTGATCGCATGCATGACGCTGCCCGTCGAAGTATACTCTATTTCCCTGTACCGTTTCATAAAAAAATGAGCGTCAGCCATACCTACTCGGAATATCTTGGACCTCTGATTGAGGGATATGATGTTCTTCTCCGCGCTGTACCTCGCAAAGTGCGTCAGATCATCCCTCCCTTCGAAGTACCTTGAGTCCACCACGATGGCGACCGGCAAGGGGGCGCCGCACTTGATGGATTCTTCAAGCCCGGCATCCACGTTCTCCAACACGGCAAAGTGGGCAGGCTCTTTCTCCTCGACCCTGACCCCGCGGGAAGCAATACTCCTGATAGCCGCCTTCCGGCGTTCCTCTGGCCCTCCTTCGTACGTGTCCTGCGGCGGCTCAGCCATTGTCTCGAGGCTGGGAGACAGTGCCGATTTAAGTCGGTGCGGACTACAACGATATTAACGCGATCGCCAAGGCCCGATGGGGGCGGATGCGTCAGATGACTTTCCTCGATCACGCCGATGGAAGCCGTGCCGTTGTCCCCATGTTGCTTCGGCAATGTCCCGGCGCGTGCCTCGCTCCTCATTCGCCTGCGCCCCCATCGAAGAACCGTTAATATATCGCCCCGGCCCATGCCATATGCATGTGCGAGTCCACGGTGTTCATCGAGGAGGGCGGGGAGGTCCGCGAGGCCATGAGGGACGTGGCCAGGATAACCATGCACGACAGGGACGCCGTGTGCATCGACATCGTGGGCCGGCAGCTCATTTTGGAAGGGGTCGATCTCAAGGAAGCAAACCTGCTCGGCCACGGCCTGGTGTTCAGGAAGGCGTGAACGCGAGCTCGCGATGACGAGCGCATGCTCCGTCCCGCACGATGAATGAGAAGGAGCGAAGGGGGCGGCCTCCCCCCCCCGTTCGAGCTCACTTCTTACTGCGCAGGAACAGCGCGGCCTGCAGGCTTACCGGGCAGATGGACTCTTGCACTCACCGGCCGCTGGCGTCCTGCTCTTCTCGATCGGCATATTGCCATCCATGGATACGTTCAGCGTGTACGTTCCGGCGTCAGCGCTGCCGATCCCGAAGTAGCCGCGGGCCTAGGTCGCCGTGGGCACGGTGCTGTTGGGCCTGACAACGGCGCAGACGATGTGGTCGCCGTTATCGTCCTTGACGACGCCGGAGATAGAGCCAGCCTGAGGCCCCACTGCATTAAACCTGCATGGCGAGTGTTTCGATGTTCATGGACGCTCCGATCGTGATCGCGGCACCGCTCAGTACACGGCAATGGTAGCCGCCCTTGGCCACGGTCGTGGCGTATTCGCCGAGCGGGACGTCTCTCGATGCGGCAGGCGCCGTTGGGGTCCGTCTTGCCAGTAGGCCGTCGCCGGGAGAGATCGCCGCTCCTCCGATGACCTGTTCGGTATCGGCGTCCCGGACCGTGCTCTGGAGTGGAGTTCACGTGGCTGAATGGCTAGCGATTCACGTTTATTCGTTCGAAATGCCCTAACATCGGGAGGTCGCTGAGGCTCCTGGATCGCAGCGCCTGCTGTCGTCTCTCGAGCTAAGGTCCAAAGAAAAATGTGCCCGAGCCTAGGCGTCGTGCTGCATCATCCTGTTGATTGTTTCAATGACCCGATACACCTGAGATGATGGGTTGCTCCCTGTGCCGATAAGCGCAACTGCAGCCCCCTCATGCATCTTGTTCAATTTCTTCGCGTTCTTGATCGCCATTGGCAACATGTCCTTGGTGCATTCGAACACGTTCATGGTTTTATTGTAGTCTTTTATATAATTGTCCAATTTGACCAATAGGTCCTGCCTCGAAAGCTTTGATGAACAGAATGTGAAATGGATGTAGTACCATATCTCAAAACACGGGTTGGAAAGAGCAATGGATATTCCGCGATCCGTGGCCATTCCCAAGGCGGCCTGTAGCTTCTCGTCACTGTTCTGATCCACGTCGAAAACGCACCAGACCTGGTCGCCATACTCGGAATCGAACACCTCGTCGTCTATGACCTTAATGGCCCGGGAGACCAGCCCGATGGGGTCATTGTTGTGGTCGGACAGGATGATTATTCTGAAATCGCATTCGGGGGTCCTGAAATTATTGAAATAGATCGGTTCCGTTCTCTCCCCCTCGCACACCAGATACAGCAGCTTTCTTCTTTCTCTTCCGCTCTGTTTCCTTCGCCTAAGCCCGTTCATTGGAGGACCTTTTTCCCTTTGATGAACGGCAAGGCGCCATACCTTCCGGCGAGATAGCCCTTTTCAAGGTTGGAGTCCTTTCGAGGGCCGAATTCGACCAGGGAGAACAGCTCAGTGTCCCCGAGCTTGTGATCGCGCTGAGTGAACCATATCTGGTCGCGTCTGAAGAGTCCCAGATTGAGGAGGCCAGTGTCATGGGTGGTAAAGATCAATTGGGCCCCTTTCCGGTTCTGACCTGGATCATTGAACATCCCTAGAAGGAACCTTATCAACGATGGGTGCAATTTGACATCCAATTCGTCGACGAATATCATCCGGCCTGTCTTCAGCGCATCGACCCATGGGCCTATGAGCGAGAACATTCTCTTCGTTCCCTCTGATTCCCCCTGTTGGAAATCAAATGTCACGATCTTCGGCTTCCCTTTTTTATCGATCCCTTTATGTCCTGTCCTTATGGAGATGAGTTCCGGTTCCGCTTCCTTGTTAAGCTCCAGCAACTGCTTTAATTGAGCTGGTATCGATCCAGGCTGCTCTTTCTCAAGATCTTTGTACTTCTTGATTACCGCATTGACATCGACTATCCCCAGATCAGCTTCGGCCAGACCCGATAATATCGTTTTTTTCGTCTCCTCATCTTTCGAAAGCATTCGGGCGGTCCAATCCTCAAGATCAGGCTGGGTAGAGGGCAAGATCAATCCGGCATTGTCCCTGAACCACATGAAGGCCTCACCGGTCTTCGAGTAATTCAGTTGCGTCGATCTCGACAGGTACAATGTATTCTCGAGCGTTTGCTTGGAAGCGAGCTCCTGCTCCTTTTTATCGACAGTAAATGACCATTTATTATCGTTCATATTTCTCTCGAATATGGTCGACTTCTTGTTGTTAGGATAATAATAAAGGAACTCGGAAACGACCTCTTCATTATTATATTCCAGGCCGTATTTGTACCTGATATTGTTCCTTATGAACGATACTTCATATTTTGTCGGCTTACCCGCCCAGTTCTCATCCAATGCGAATGGAGCATGTCCCATTTTTGTTCCTTTCTGAAATGAATGGGACGTCAATACCAGCCTTCTGAGATTATCAAAAGCATAAATGATGTTGGTTTTTCCAGAGGCGTTGGGGCCATAGATTGCCGCCATCCTCAGAAGCCGGTGCTTCGGGAGCGCGGGGACTTCAAAAGTATTTTCCATCAGCGACTCGTCCGAGGATGCCAACATGCTGAAGTGTATCTCATTTTTTATCGAACGAAAGTTCTTGACGGAGAATTCGATGAGCATTCCACCACATCCATACGAATATTTTTCATGATTTTGTGGTAAAACCACAAATATCGTATTGAAATATGTGATATTTAAGAACATTCAACCGCATTTCAGGGAGTGGGTGAATTCCGATCGATGATGTGAAGGACCAGGGCATACCTGGCCAGCACACGCGTGTCCCCTTTGGCCCATTCCCCAGAGAGTCCCAGAAAGACCGTCACGGGACCGCCCGTTCGTTCGCCGCCTCTGCGGGATGCAGCTGAGCTCACGTCCCTATCCGCGGGTACAGCCTCCCGCTGATGAGCAGCAGGACCACTGCCATGGTGCCGAGGATAGCCAGGTTCGTCAGGACCCCATACTCGCTCACGCCGCCGACGATCATGGCCCCCCTAAGCGCGTCGACGACATAGGTCAGCGGGTTGGCCCAGGCGATGACCTTCAGCCAGTCGGGCATCAGGGAGATGGGATAGATGGCGTTGCTGGCGAAGAACAGGGGCATGGTGATCATCTGCCCGATGCCCATGAAGCGGTCCCTGGACCTCACTATGGACGCGATGGTCATGGACATCAGGGCGAATATCGCCGCGCCCAGCAGCGTCACGATCACCACCACCGCGATGGAGACGGGGTCGAGGACCAGGTGCACGCCGATGACCAGCGCCAGGATGTAGATGATGACCGCCTGGCTCAGGCTCCTGGTGCCGGCGGAGAGCGCCTTCCCGGCCACTATCGCCGTCCTGGAGATGGGGCTGACCAGGAACTTGTGCACCATTCCCAGGTCCCGCTCGAAGATGATCGATATGCCGTAGAATATCGAGATGAACAGCACGCTCTGGGCCAGGACCCCCGGGGTCATGAAGTCCAGGTACGGTATGCTGCCGGTGGGGATGATCCGCACCTGGTTCATGACCGAGCCGAAGATCAGGAGCCACAGTGCCGGCTGCACCGCGCGGGTCAGCAGTTCCACGGGGTCGTGGCGCAGCTTCCGGGCGTCCAGCTCGGCAATGACGAGCATCTTCCGAAGGAAGTCCCATGCGCACGCCAGCGGTCCCCCGCGGGCCGTGGGATCAGCCGAGGCGCTGGGCAGTCCTGCGTTCCCGCTGTATCTCACGATAGTTGCCTCCGTTGCTCGATTCCAGGGTCGTTCCGGCGTGGGCCACGAACACGTCGTCCAGCGTGCTCGCGCCGACCTCCTCCTTCAGCTCCCGGGGGGTGCCCAGGGCCACCAGCTTTCCCTTGTGCATTATGCCGATGCGATCACACAGCAGGTCGGCCTCGTCCATCAGGTGGGTGGTGAGGAATATGGTGGTCCCGTAGTCGTCCCGAAGGAGCTTTACCATCTCCCACACCGTCCTCCGGGCGATGGGGTCCAGCCCCACCGTCGGCTCGTCCAGGAACAGCACCCTGGGCCGGTGCAGGGTGGACTGCGCTATCTCCAGGCGCCGGATCATGCCGCCGGAGTAGGTGCGCACCTGCTTGTCGCCGAAGTCGACCAGGCCCATCTTCTCGATGGCGTCCTGCACCCGGTCCGCGCGCTGGGACCTCGGCACGTCGTACAGCTTGGCGAAGATGGTGAGGTTCTCCCTCCCGGTGAGGGCGGGATCGGCCGACAGCATCTGCGGCACGTACCCTATGACCCCGCGCACCTCCTTGGCCCGCTCCACGATGTCGTAGCCGCCGATGCTCGCCTTTCCCGAGCTGGGCGGCAGCAGCGTCGTCAGCATCTTGATCGTCGTGGTCTTCCCCGCGCCGTTCGGCCCGAGCAGGCCGAACACCTCGGTCCCCTGCACCTGAAGGTCCAGGTGATCCACCGCGGTGAACTTGCCGAAGCGGCGCGAAAGTCCTGATATCTCGATCGTGCTCATTTTCCGTTCTTTTCCTTTAGTTAATGTTCGTCCATGGCATCCCGGCCCGCGGGACGCGGGAAGGGTTTTGAGGCCGCCGACATGCTGATCATTTGTTGCTCAGCAGCCGGTCGGACAGCCACACGCTCAGGCCGACCAGCGCGCCGGCGAAGAGCGCCAGGGCCAGGATCTCGGTCCCCAGACCCCAGATGGGATCAGGATTGTTGAAGGCCATCTGCCTCAGCGCGTCGGATGCCCATGTGAGGGGGTTGAAGTTGGCGACCGCGCGGAGCCAATCCGGCATGGCGCTGGTTGGGAAAAGCGCCGCGGAGGCGAACATTATGGGGAGGTTGATCAGGTTGATGACCCCAAACAGGACCTCCTGGTTCTCCACCCCCAGCGCGATGGTGGTGAACAGCGAGGCGAAGCCGACCGACAGCAGGAACAGCACCAGGAACATGCCGACAAGCTCCAGTACGCCGAAGTCAGGCCTCAGGCCCAGCCCGGTCAGCCCGGGGACGTAGAGGAACAGCAGGGCTATGACGAACACTATGCCTGCCTGGATCATCGCCCGGATGACGGTGGAGAGGACCCTGGACAGCGGTATGATGCCCCGGGGGATCGGGGCCACCTTCAGCTTGTTGAGGAAGCCGAAGCGGCGGTCCCATACTATGGACATACCGGAGAACATGCACGCGAAGAGCGTGATCACCGACAGCATGCCCACGGACATGAAGCTGAAGTAGTCCGGCGCGCCGGCGAACAGCGAGGAGAATTGCGCTTCCGCCCCCGGAACGTCCGGGATGAGCGATTGCAGATTGAACGCCTGACCGAACAGCCCGAGCCACACGATGGGCTGGACCATGGTCATGAAGACCTGCATCTTCACCCTGTACCAGTGCTTAAGCTCCCTGCGCGTAAGCGCCCAGGTCTCGCGGAGCATCTTATCGCCTCCTCCTCGAAGCGCGGGATGCGGCCACGATGTCGAACCCGCCGCCCGACTCGGCGTCCCTCATGGAACGCCCAGTGTATTCAAGGAACGCCTGGTCCAGCGAAGGGCGGTGGAGGGACACGTTGGTCACCACGCCGCCGCTGTTCGTGACGGCGAGCAGCACTTTGGGTATCGATGCTTCTCCCTTGTCGGCCTTGATGCGGTAGTGGCCGTTCTCCCTCTTCACGTCCGTTACGGACTCGACGCACCCCAGGACCTCGGTGAAGTCCCTGTCGCCCTCGACCGTCAGATCGATGACGTCCCCGCCCACCGCCCTCTTCAACATCGTGGGGGTGTCGAGGGCGACGATCTTGCCGTGATCGATGATGCCGATGCGGTCGCACAGGCTGTCCGCCTCCTCCAGGTAGTGAGTCGTCAGGAACACCGTGATATTGTGCTTGGCCTTGAGGTCCTTAATATAATCCCAGATGGCCGCGCGGGTCTGGATGTCCAGGCCCAGGGTGGGCTCGTCCAGGAACAATATGCGGGGGTGGTGTATGAGGCCCTCGGCGAGCTCGAGCCTCTTCCTCATGCCCCCGGAATATGTCTTCACCAGGCGGTCCGCGGCGTCCTCCAGGTTCACCACCCTCAGCAGGTCCTGGATGTCCTTCTTGGCCTCCTCCCTCGGCACGTTGTAGAGGTCGGCCTGCAGGAACATGTTCTCCCGGCCGGACAGCTCGTCGTCGACCGTCAGGTCCTGGGGCACCAGCCCGATGACCTTGCGCACCGCGTCCTGCTGGGTGGCGATATCCAGCCCGGCGATGAGGGCCTTGCCCCCCGTGGGCTTGAGCAGCGTGGTGAGCATGTTGATGGTGGTCGACTTCCCGGCCCCGTTGGGCCCCAGGAACCCGAATATCTCGCCCTCATGCACTTCGAAGGACACCCCGTCGACGGCGAGCACATCCTCACTGAACCTCTTGGTGAGGTCCTTAACTTCGACAATGGCGGTCATGGCGACCCTTCCTGCGGTCCTTCCGATCCCAGCTCCTCCAGCTCCCGGTCGATGTTCTCGATATGCTTGGCCATTCGATCCCTGGCGTCCTTCAGCCTCTTCACGTGGCGGGCCTTATCGGGGTCGTCCTCCTCGAACATCTCGTGGAACCGGCCGGCCATGCGGGACCCGCTCTCTTCCGGCGCGATCTCCGCCGCCGCGTCATCGAGGATGGCCAGGTAGCGGATTACCATGCGGATGTCCCGGGGAGAGCGCGTCACCTCGTCCTCGACCCACTTCCTCCCCGCCTCGGAAATGAAGTAGTGGTCGGTCCCGTCGAGCCTCTCCGAGCTTACCAGCCCGTGCTCCTCCAGGCGCTTGATGGCCGGATATATCGACCCGGTCTTGGGCACCCACACCGGGTCGAACTGGTCCCGGAGCTCCTTGAGGACCTCGTAGCCGTACATCGGCCGCTTCCTGAGAAGGAGCAGAATGACCATCTGCATGGGGCTGATGCGATTGCCGTTATAGCTGTAGCCTCGTCCGAACATCATCTTCCTTCCCTCGCGGCCCCCATAGGTAGAGGTCTACTAGGTTAACGGCTACCTAAGTAGAGGTCTACTATAAAAAAATGATGAAACGATCTCGTGGTCCTGAAAGAAAAGAGCGATGCGGAACTTAGTTGAATTAATGGGAAGAAAAAGGA